>CAUJGH010000427.1 GCA_963169575.1 Myxococcota bacterium
CAGCGATTTGTGGCAGAGCACATTGACGAGGCGCGGGATGCCGCCGCTGGCCCGATGGATCGAGTGGAGCGCGGCGGTCGTGAAGATCCGGGGGTCCCGGCTGCCCGACTCGATCAGTCGGCGCTGGACGTAGATCCGGCAGGGATCGATGGCGAGCGGTGCGAGCCGTGCCGAGAAGGCGATCCGCTGAACGAGCGGCCGGAGCGCATGGCAGGCGAGACGCTCGTCGAGCTCGGGCTGTCCGATCAATACGATCTGGACGAGCTTTCCGCGCTCCGATTCGAGGTTCGAGAGCAGGCGGAGCGAATCGAGCGTCGCGGTCGGCATCATCTGTGCTTCGTCGATGAAGAGCGCGACCCGGCGTCCTTCGCGCGCGACGTAGAGCAGGACCTCGCGCAGCCGCTGCTTCAGGAGCTGGATCGGGGCGCGCGGAGGAACGACGACGCCGAGCTCCTCCGCGATCGTCGCGAGAAACGCGGGCGGGCGCAGGACCGGATCCGGCAGGAAGATCGGCACGAACTCGGGCCCGAGACGCGGCAACGCGGCGCGGCAGAGCGCCGTCTTGCCGGTGCCGACCTCACCGACGAGCTTCACGAAGCCCTCGCCCGAACGCAGGCCGAAGAGCACGACGTTGAGCGCCTCGCGGTGCTCCGGGAGATCGACGTAGAGGGTTCCGTTCGAGACGGCTTCGAAGGGAAGCCGCTTCAGTCCAAAATGCTCGAGATACATCGGCGCGTCCTTATTTCGCGATCCGGTTAGTCGCGCTGCCCGGGGCGGCGGCCCGGCCGGCTGACCGGCGGCGTCGGCGGGAGCCAGCCGTCGAGCCCGAGCTCTTCGTCGCGCGACCTGCGGCCTGCGTTCCAGACCGATTCGAGCCGGCCGGAGGTCTCGCGCAGATGGCTCGCCCAGACGTCGCTTTCGACGACGATCGGTCGCAGCAGGATCACGAGCTCCGTTCGCGCGTTCGCGATCTTCGAATGTTCGAACAGGCGTCCGAGCCACGGGATGCGCGAGAGCCACGGCACGCCGAAGGTCTGGTCGCGCGAATCGTTCTGGATCAGGCCGCCGATCACGACGACCTGCCCGCTCTCCGCGCGCACGATGCTGTCGGATTCCCGAATCGTCGAGAACGCGAGCGGGAGCTCCTGCTCGAGATCGGAGATCGTGAAGGTCTTCGTCTGGTCCTCGACCTCGGTGACCGAGGGATGGACGTGGAGGATGACGCCGCCGCCGTCGCTGATCTGGGGCGTGACGTCGAGGGCGATGCCCGAGAAGAAGGGCGTCAGGGTCACGTTCGGCGTCGACGTCGTCGCCGTCCCCGTCACGACCGTCGTCGAGACGTTCGTCACGAAGAACTCGTCGCTGCCGACCTTGATCACGGCCTTTTGATTGTTGACGGTCGAGATGCGCGGATTCGAGAGCGTGCGAACCTTGCCCTGGCTCTCGAGCAGCTCGATGAAGACGCTGAATTTGTCGGCCTGGAGGGCGAGCGAGAAGACGCCGCCGAACGCGCTGCTCGCGGTGCCGGCGAAGAGATCGGAGAGCGGGGGCCCGAGGTCGGGCTCGCCGCCGCGGCTGTCGGAGTAGCCCGTGTCGTGGACGCTGCCGCCGCCGGTCTGGCCGACGACGCCGGTCCCGCCCTCGACCGAGGCGAGCTTCGCCCAGTTGATGCCCGACTGGAATCCGTCGCTGAGCGTCACCTCGAGGATCTTCGCTTCGAGGATCACGACGCGGTTCAGCGCCAGCTCCGCCGAGCGGACGTAGGCTGCGACCCGATCGAGCTCGTCCGGGAAGGCCCGCACGACGAGCAGTCCCGCATGCGGGCTGGAGACGACTTCGCGGCCTTCCGCGCCGCCGACGATCGCCTTCACGCTCGCCACGATCTCGTTCCAGAGATCGGCGTCGCTCTCCGTCTGGACGCGACTTCCGGTATTCGAGCCGCCGCCGGGACCGCCGGTCGTCGTCGCGCCATTGAGCGAGCCGTTGTTCACCCCGCCGTTCGCTCCATTGGTTCCGTTGTTCGAGACCTGATCCGCGATCTGACCCGAGCTGACGCGCGTATCCGAGGTGCCCTTGCGGTGGAGGTTCAGGTAGTCGAGCTGGAAGACGCGGGTGCGAAGGCCGGCGGGCAGGACGAGGAAGCCGGTGCGCGTCCGCTCGTAGCCGAAGCCGTAGGCCTGCTGGACGGTGTCGAGGACTTCCTCGACGGTGACGTCGCGGAGCGAGAGGGTGATCTCGCCGTCGACGCCCGGAGCGAGAGTCAGCGATTGATCGGTGCCTTCGACGAGGCTCATGAAGAACTGGCGGGCGGGCGCGCGGTCGACCGTGACGTCGAAGCGGGGCTCGTCCGGACGTATGCGCTCTTCGCCGCGGGATCCCGGCGTCGGCAGGAGTGCCTCTTCGACCTCGGGCGGGAGCGCCGAGGCGGCGATGCCCTCGCCGAACGGGCCCGATGCGGCCGAAGACGGATCGAGCTTCGGATTCGACGCGCAGCCGAGGGGCTGGACGACGAGGGCCAGGGCGGCGGCGAGGGCTGCCCATCGCTCTCCGAACGATCTCATCGGGACTCTCCTTGCGGATCGGGGCTTCGCGGGGCGGCGGCGGACGGTTCGGCGACGGCGGCCGGCGGGGCGACTGCCGCAGATGGGCCGGCGGGCGCTTCCGCGAGGCGGGCATTCTTGAAGGCGGGTGAGACGAGCTCGAGCTCGACGATCTCGTCGCCGCGGCGGAGGCGGACGCGATCGATTTCGATCGCGAGCACGCGGGCATCGCCGATCGAATCCGAGACCCGGACGCGCCGATCGTTGATCACTGCGATCCGGCGATCGTCGGCGTGAAAGATCGCGCGCAGGACGAGGGCGCCGTCGACGGCGGGGGCGGCGGGGGCGGCATCGAGGTTCGCCGCGGCGGGCGGGCGCGTCGGATCCGCGAGCGGCTCGGCCGCACGCAGAGAGGCCGATGCGAGCACGGCCGCCAGGCTCGCGGCCAGGACGCCGCCTCTGATCGGAAGGCTGCTAGACACCGACCCACTCCTCTTGCTCCGAGAGCGTGTGGAGCTCGATCGTCACGCGCGCTTCGGGGTGCCGCTCGACGCGGTAGTCGAGGCGATCCCAGAGCAGCTGCCATTTCGAAGCTTCGAGACGGCGCAGATAGTCGAGCGTCGCCGCGAAATCGCCCTGGATCTCGAGGCGGATCGCGTGCTGGTAGAGCGTGCTCGCGCCGTTCGTCTCGTCGGGGCCGAGCCGGCGCGGAGCTGCGCTCGTGAGATGCACGAGCGCCAGCCGATCGTCGCTCGCGAGGAGCTCTTCGAGGATCTCGACGGCGGCCTCGGGCGGGACGAGCCGGGCGACGGCCGTGCGGATGCCTTCGTCGATGGTCCCGATCTGGTGCTCGAGCTGTCGGATCTCGTCCTGCCGGGCGCGCTCGGCGGCGTCGACGTCGGGGTTGCGAGCCTGTTCGAGCGCGCGCTCGAGCTCTGCCCGGTGCTCGCCCTGCGAGTGCAGCGCGAGGGCGATGCGCTCGCGCTCGGCCTCGAGCGGACGCAGCACGACCTGATCGAAGACGAAGCCGAAGAGCGCGATCAGCAGGGCCGCGACGAACAGGCGCTCGCGCGAGGCGAGCGCGCGGAAGCGGGCGTCGGCGGCGTCGAAGGCAAGGCGCAGCGGTGATCCCGGCGACGCGCTCATCGGCCGTCCCCCGAAGCGGCGTCCGCGTCGTCTCGCGTCGCGACCCGGAATTGCAGGCCGGCGCCGGGGTCGGTGCCGCGTTCGAGCTGGAACGTGCGAAACTTCCGGCCGGCGAAGACGGGCTCGTTGCGGAGGCGTCTCAGGAAGGTGGGCACGTCTTCGGCACGCAGCGTTCTTCCGACCAGCGCGATCGACGCCCCGGCGTCGGCGAGCTCGATCCGCTCGAGCCAGACACCGTCGAGGTCCTGGCGCGCGAGGCCCGTCAGGAGCGACGAGAAGCGCGCACCACTGCCGGGCTCGCGCTGGCCGAGATCGCGCAACAGGGCGAGCCGGGCGTCGCGGTGCTCGCGCAGTGCGCTCGCGTCCGGGCCGGCAGCCGACGCCTCGCCGCCCTGCGTGCGCTCCGCGTCCGCGAGCGCGGCTTCGAGCCCCGTCGCCTGTCGTTGGAGCGCGGCGAGCTCGGCGCGCTCGCGCTGGAGAGAGTAGGCCTGATGGCCGGCCCAGGCGCCGAGTGCGATGACGAGCGCGGCGGCCAGCCGGAGCACGCGGACGAGGCCGAAGGATTCCGAGCGAAGCCGGATCGACCGGGGCACGAGCGCAGCGCCGAAGGTCGCATCCCCGGCGATGGCTGCGCCACACGCGAGCGCGAGCGCGCCGAGGTCCCGGGAGGGGGGCGGCGAGTCGAACTCGAAATGACGCTCGAGCGCGAAAGCCTCGACGTGGAGGGGGCGCAGCGCCTCGGCCAGCGCGGGGGCCAGGGGCGCGAGGTCGATCGGTCCCGGGAGCAGCGAGAGGCGCGTCGCGGGCGCCCTGCCGTATTCGCTCTCGTAGTAGTCGAGCGAGCGCTGCACGTCGAGCAGGAGCGGTTCGATGAGCGCCGCGATCTCCGGCCCGGCGGGCTCGTCGGACGCGAGGGCGCGCTCGGCGGCCTGGTCCATCAGCGCGGTGTCGATGCGCAGCGGTCGCGCGAGAAAGAGGCGCGCGTCGCTCGCGAGCGTCAGCAGGCTCGACTTCGAATCGATCCGGATCATCGCACCGGCGGGGCCCGATTCGCCGATGCCCGTCTCGAGGGCGAGCATCGCCGACTCGACGACGTCGAAACCCGCGCAGACCAGGCCCGCCTTGCCGACGGCCTCGGCGAGAGCGCTCACCGTCGTCTCGCGCGCGGCGACGACGAACATGTGCGGCGTTCGCGCGCGCCCGCGCTCGTCGGGAATCGTGAGCACCGCGATCGCCGCCGACTCGACGTCGATCTCGACGAGGTCGCGGATCAGCCAGCGGGTCGCGTCGGCGAGCTCTTCGTCGGGGATGTTGGTCGGCCGCTCGACGAGCTTGAGGTCGTAGTCGACGGCGGGGAGCGTGACCCGGCAGGAGGCACCACGCAGATCGTTCTGTTCGACGAATCGCCGCAGGCCCGAGCCGAGGTCGGCGCTCGACTCCGTCGCAAAGACGTCGAAGGCGAGCACCTTCGGCGACGCGCCGAGCGCGCCCGATCCGGCGAGGGCGACGACGGCGACCCGATCCCCTTCGACGGCGACGCCCAGGCGGACGGCCCCCCCCGATCGCTTCTTCGAGCGCCTTCCGAACACCCTTCGCACTCTCCTGTCGCGGCGGCCCAATGCGGGTCGACCGGCTTTGCTCGCCGCGCTCGCCCCGAAGCCGATGCGGGTCGGGAGCGGAGGACCCCGACCTGCGGATTGGCGCAGGGCTCGATGCTTCCGGTGTTAACGGAACCTGCTGGTGAAAGTTGAGAAGTCGCGTCTGGGCTGCGGCCGGTCTTCCGGGCTTCAGGGCGGGGGCGGCCCAAGGAGCGCGCGGGCCCCTCGGGGTGGTGGCGTGCATCGAATCGCACAGGGCGGTTGAATCGCTCCGCGACATTCGTTAAATCTGGCCGCCGTTCTTGTTTGAAAATGGTTTTCAATTTCGATGCGAGGTCGGATCAGACGGATCGGACCCGCGCCGGATCCGAAGACGGCGACGATGCCAGCGAGGAAGAGCAGGATGAGACGAGCAAAGGACTTCCGGGCGGTGCTGCTCGGTGCGCTGTGCGCGGTGGCTTTCGCGCCGCTGGCCCACGCGGAAGAGGCCCAGGTGGCAGAGTCCCGGGTGGCAGACGCCCAGACGGCAGAGGCGAATGGAGCGAGCGGGACGGAGGTCGCGCCGACGGCTGCGCCCGCCCCGAAGAGCGCCGATCCGGCGGCTGCGCCCGCTTCCGCCGCCACCGGCGATTCCGAGCGCATCGAGGAGCTCGAAGAGAAGGTCGACATTCTGGCCGAGGAGGTCGGACGACTCGAATCGATCTTCGCCGTGCCCGAGGAGCTCGCGCTCGAGTCCTACCACGGCCTCGGCCCCGCGGCCTCGAAGGTCTACAAGAAGGAAGGGGGTCTCTCGATCGGCGGCTACGGCGAGAACCGCATCCGGACGTTCCACAACACCGACGACGACGATCGCGACAACGTCTACGACCAGCTGCGCGTCGTTCTCTACGTCGGCTACAAGTTCGACGACAAGTGGGTGCTCAACTCCGAGGTCGAGTACGAGCACGGCGGGACCGAGGTCGCCGTCGAGTTCCTCACCGTCGACTACATCTGGCGCGACGAGCTCGCCTTCCGCGCGGGCAACCTGCTCGTGCCGATGGGCTTCGTCAACGAAATCCACGAGCCGAACTTCTTCTTCGGCGCCGAGCGTCCGGAGATCGAACGCACCATCCTGCCCTCGACCTGGCACGAGAACGGTGCCGGCGTCTGGGGCACCCTCGCGGACCGCATCGAATATCGCGCGTACGTGATCAACGGCTTCAACGCCGAGGATTTCACGTCGAGCGGTCTGCGCGGCGGCCGCCAGGGCGGGGCCGAGGCGATCGCGAACGATTTCGCCTTCGTGGCCCGCGTCGACGTCGACGTCGCGCCGGGGCTCATGCTGGGCGGCTCGGTCTATACGGGCCAGTCGGGCCAGGAGCAGACGAGCGATGCGAGCGGGACCGATCGCGACGTCCCCGACGCGCATACGACCATCTACGAGCTCCACGCCCAGTACAAGGGCTACGGCGCCAGCCTGCGCGGCCTCTGGACCGAAGCCTTCGTCGACGAGGCGGGGCGGCTCTCGCGGGTCCTCGCCAAGGACCCGACGGCGGCGATCGCGAACCGCATGCGCGGCTGGTATCTCGAGGCGGCCTACGACGTCATGCCCTTCTTCCTCGAATCGTCGCGGGCCTCGCTCGAGCCCTTCTTCCGCTTCGAGCGCTACGACACCCAGCGCGAGGTCGCGGACCTCGGCTTCGATCGCGACCGGACGAAGGACATCGATCTCTACGTCGCCGGCCTGCAGTTCAAGCCGATCCCGCAGATCGTCTTCAAGCTCGACTATCGCCATTTCGAGCTCGCGCGAACGACGAGTTCGGGCGATCGCGACCGGGCCGACGAAGTCCAGGGTCTGGTAGGCTACGTCTTCTGAGACCAAGCCCGATCGGAGGCCTCGAGACTTCCTTGGATCTTCTGCAGACGACCCGGCGTGCAGCCGGCCATGGCTTCGCTTCGTCGAGGCTCGCGGGTTCGCCCGCGAGCCTCTTCGCGCTTCTCGTCGCGGTGGGCCTGGTCGCGGGCCTGTTTCCCGGAGCCGTGGGCGTCGCGCAGGCGAAGGTCTTCGCGAGCCAGAAGCAGGCGCTCGAGGAGGCGTTTCCCGAAGCGACGCGCATCGAACGCAAGACCTTCTTGCTGCGCGCCGAGCAGGTCGAGCAGATCGAGGCGCTATCGGGGCGCGAAGTCGACGCGAAGGTCGTCGTTCTCCATGTCGCCCACCGCGACGATGAAGTCCTCGGCTTCGCGGAGATCGCGGTCCACGTCGTCCGCACCCAGCCGGAGGCGATGCTCATCGCCCTGTCGCCGGACGGGAGCGTGCGGAGCGTGCGCGTGATCGCGTTCCACGAGCCCCTCGACTATCTGCCGACGCCCGCCTGGTATGGGCAGTTCGACGGGAAGCAGAAGGGCGATCCCCTGCGACTCGGCCGCGAGATCCACGGCGTGGTCGGCGCGACCCTCTCGGCCCAGGCCGCGGTCGACGGTGTTCGTCGCCTGCTCGCCTACTGGGAGGTCCTGCTCCGGCCCGCTTACGGGAGCGGCGAGGCGCCCTAGACTCCGCGCGAGACTCGCCGATCGTCGCTGGCTCTCGCGCGCCTCACCGCGCCGCGCCGGGAATCGATCCGAGCCGAAGCGAGCACGAAGCAAGCGCGAAGCAAAGACAGGGAGCCGTCTTGAGATTCACCGTCACGGGCGAATGGGACCACAACCGTCTGCTCCAGGTCGTCGTCGTCCTCTACTGCTTCTTCGTGATCCTGCTCTGGGCCACGAACTGGATGCTCTACTTCGATTCGATGGATCTGACGACCGAGTCGGTCGTCCGGCATTTCCTCGGAAACGAAGAGGAGTTCCGCGCGCCGCGCAGCTACAAGGGCATGGTCGAGCTCGCGCATTTCCATCTCTTCGCGATGGGGATGCTGATGATGGTGCTGACCCATCTGGCCCTCTTCGTGCCCGTCCGGCCCGGCTGGAAGATCGCGCTGATCGTCGTGCCCTTCGTCTCGGCGCTCGTCTCCGAGGGATCGGGCTGGCTCGTCCGCTACGGCGGCGCGGGCTTCGCCTGGATGAAGATCGCAGGTCTGCTGCTTCTGCAGGGCAGCCTCGCGGCGCTGGTCGCGATCGCGCTCTGGTCGGTCTTCGCGGGCAATCAGGCAGCGAACTATGCGGGCGCCGGCGACGACGACGACGACGGGGAAGACGACGCATGGGGTTGAGCCGGTGCGCCGGGCTGCGTCGAACCGCGCGGCTCGCCGTGCGGCTGGGGCTCGGGCTCTTCTTCCTGGCGCTCGCCTCGGGCTGCGCGGGGGAGGGGCGGGGGCCGAAGCGGAACGCGCGCGTCGCCTACTCCGACGGCTGGCTCGCGATGGGGACCTTGTTCGAGGCGGACCTGCGTGTTCGCGAGAGCGAGATCCCGATCGCGAAGACCTGGCTCGACTGGGCGAGGGTCGAGCTCGTCCGGCTCGAAGCGATCTACTCGCGCCACGACGCCGAATCCCGGCTCTCGGCCGTCAATCGGCTGCTCGGCGAGCCGGCTGCGCTGGAGCAGGGGGTCGAGATCGGACCGGCGCTCGAAGCGGTGCTCGTCGACTCGGTCTCGGTCTGGCGCGCGACCGGCGGCGCGTTCGACGTCACCGTCGGCCCGCTCGTCGAGGTCTGGCAGCGCGCGGCCGAAAGGGGCGAGTGGCCTTCGGTCGAATCGCTGCGCCGCGCGAAGGGCCGGGTGGGGAGCGAGCGGCTCCGACTGGTCGGCGGCGGGCGACTCGAGGTGGATTCGAGCCGCGTTCGGATCGATCTCGATGCCGTCGCGAAGGGGGCCGCGCTCGACCATCTCGGCGACGCGCTCGCGAGCGTTCTCCCCGATGCGGCCGCGCTCCTCAGCTTCGGTCAGAGCAGCACGCTCGCGATCGGCGATCCGGACGGGCAGGGCTGGATCCTCGCCGTGAAATCGCGCGATCCGAAGGGCGGGCAGCTCGCGACCGTACGGGTCCGGGACCGCGCGGTGTCGGTCAGCTCGAGCCTCGGGAGTGTCAGCGAAATC
>CAUJGH010000428.1 GCA_963169575.1 Myxococcota bacterium
GTCGCCGCGAACGTGAACGTCTCCGTCGCATTGACCGGCGTCGTGACGAGCCAGCCGATGGGCGCGACCGGGACCGTGACCGTCACGATCGAGAACGTCTCGGGCGGCACGATCCACGGTGAGGCCGCGGGCCTGCGCCTCAACCACATCCTGCCCGCCGAGTACGTGATCGATCCGACCTTCACGCCGACCGTCGCGATGGATCCCGCCTTCGGGACCTACCCCGGCATGATCGACACGATCGCCTGGACCAACCCCGCCGCCGGCACCTTCCCCCTCGTGACGACGGATCCGGCGCTGCCCCTCTCGAACACGAACCTCGACTTCCTGCTGACGAGCAGCACGACCCAGACCAACCCGAGCCTGCCCGACCAGCGCCACATGATCCGCCACGGCGACGTCGTGACGATCACGTTCCGAACCGTCCTGATCGACCCGACCTACTACGACTACGTCGCCAACCTCGACGTCCGCGAAGAGGATCCGGCGAGCAGCCCGCCCGGCACCGACCCGACCGAGAGCTTCCCGATCACGTCGCGTACGGAGGTCTGGTGGGAGGAGTTCTGCTCCGCGACGCTCCACAACGACGTCGTCGTCGAGAACGACACGGCCCAGCCCGAGGACCTCGACATCGACGTCTTCGGCACCGAGCTGATCTTCATCCTGACGAATACGGGCGATCCCCTGCCCCTGCGCGTCGACCTGACCAACCGCGGCGGCCACCGCGCCGACGACTACTTCGCCTACATCACCTTCGGCGAGGCCATGACGGTCTCGACCGTCCCCGCCGGCTGCGCGGCGACGACGAATCCCCCGGCGCGCCCGGTCTGGAGCGATCCCGTCGTGCTGCCGACGACGGGCTCCGTCTACGTCTGCGATCGCGGCGCGATCGCGCCCGGGACGACGGCTTCGCTGAACTTCGAGGTCGTGAAGAACACCGCGCCGTCCTTCGACGACGACCTGACGTTCCGCGCCGACGTGATCGGCGAGGTCACCCTCAGCAACGGCACCCCGCTCTGGTTCCCGACCCCGACCGCGCGCGCCGACGGCATCACCGACCGCGCGAACGACTACACGGTCGACTCGCTCTGGGCCCGCGTCGTCGGCTACAACCTCTTCAAGGATCAGCTCGGCCTCTGCTCCGAGAACAACGTCCCGCCCCAGAGCCCCGACGACCAGGTCGAGGTGGGTGAAGAGTGCAGCTTCCACATCGAGTCGGGCGGATGGTTCGGCTTCGACACGCCCGGCTTCACCTACATCGCCGTCCAGAACGCGCGCGTGATCGACAACCTGCCCGACGGCCAGGCCTACATCTCGTCGACCGATCCCGTCCTGCAGAGCACCGCGGCGATCCAGGGCATCGCCCTCAATCCGCCGCCCGCGCCCCTCGACGAGGGCCCCTTCGACTGGACCTCGAATACGATCGTCCCCGCCGAGCGGATCACCGAGCTCGACCACTGGTTCCGCGTCGACGTCACGACGCGCCTGCTCAACGATCCCGTCGATACCCGCGCCGTTCCGAACCTCCACGCCGCCGAGAGCTCGAACATCATGACGTCGACCTTCGACGCCGTGTTCTTCAACCAGGCGACGAGCATGGAGGAGCTCTACAACCTCGGGCCGAATACGGTCGGCTACCCGCGCGAGGTCCATCGCCGGGTCGACCTGACGGTGACCGAGCCGAACCTGATCGTGACCAAGGAGGTCTGCAACGAGACCCGCTACGGCAGCGGACCGGCCTGCAGCAACTTCCAGACGCTCGTCGACGACGGCGACGCCTTCGATACCTACGTCTACCGCATCACGGTCACGAACGAGGCGGCGAGCGGCGGATTCGATCGCGCCCCGGCCTACGACGTCACGGTCACCAGCACGACCGACCCGACGGACCTGCTCTTCGTCGATCCGCTGACGGGCGACGTGCTCGACAACGACGGCGATCTGCTCGTCGACGCCGGCGACGGCGCAGGCGAAGGCACGATCACCGACAACGTGCTCGAGAACGCCGTGCCGGCCCAGGTCATCGCGTCCTACACGCACAGCGACGCGCTGTTGAAGATCGACGCCGGCGAGAGCGTCGTCCTCTACTACCGAGTCGATCCCGACGACGACGTCGCCCCGCTCCAGGGTCTCGTCGCCTCCGCCGTCGCGACCTACGACAGCCTCGAAGGCCCGTCGGGCGCCCAGAGCGCGCCGCTGGGCAGCAATGGCCAGATCGCGGGCGCGCGCCAGTACACCTCGGCGCCGGCCGAAGCGACGATCCAGATCATCCCCGTCGAGGTCCGCCCGAAGCAGATCCTCGCGACCTCGAATACCCCCCTCGTCCTCGCGCCGACGCCTCAGCCGGTCTCGATCGGCGAAGAGGTCCGCTTCCAGATCGAGGCGCTGATCCCGGTCGCCCAGCTCCGGAGCTTCCAGATCGTCGACGAGCTGCCCGAGGGCCTGCGCTGCGTCGACGCGCCCGTCGTCGACCTCGATGCGCCGCCCTACGACGCCGCGGGCTTCGTCCCCGGCGGCTCGTTCACGCCTTCCTGTACGGACGACCAGGTCAGCTGGAATTTCGGCAACCAGACCGTCACGATGTCGAACCGCGTCGACCGGCGCTTCGAGTTCGAGGTCCAGTTCGTCGCGCGGATCGAGAACGTGATCGGGAGCCAGGAGGCGACGGCGATCGTCAACGGCGGCGCCGCGACGGTCACGGAGATCCGCTACGTCAACGAGGCGCTCGCGCCCGTCGTGCTCGAGGTGGGCGAAGTCGCGCTCGTCGTCCGGGAGCCCGAGCTCGCCGTGACCAAGGCTTTCTCCGTCGCCGACGTCGACGCCGGCGATCGGCCGCGCGTGACGGTG
>CAUJGH010000429.1 GCA_963169575.1 Myxococcota bacterium
GCCGCTCCTCTTCGATCCGCTTCTTCGTCGCGGCGAAGGAGCAGATCGGACAGGCGGCGAGATCGTGGCCGCGCGCGGGGCAGGATTCGCGGCCGAAAAAGATGATCGCCAGATGGAGCCAGCTCCACGACTCCCGGGGAAACAGCGCCTTCAGATCCCGCTCCGTCTGCTCGACGCTCCGGCCATCCGAGAGGCCCCAGCGCGCCGCCAGACGATGAATGTGGGTATCGACGGGAAACGCCGGCTGCCCGAAGGCCTGGGCGAGCACGACGCTCGCGGTCTTGTGGCCGACCCCGGGCAGCGCTTCGAGCGCCGCGAGATCCGCGGGCACCGCGCCGCCGTGCTCCCGGACCAGGATCTCCGAGAGCGCGCGGATGTTCTTCGCCTTCGCCGGCGCGAGACCGCACGAACGGATCTCCGACAGGATCGTCTCGACCGGGAGCTTCGCCATCGCGGCCGGCGTCCGCGCCCGCGCGAACAATCCGGGGGTCACCTGATTCACGCGCTCGTCCGTCGTCTGCGCGGAGAGCAGGACGGCGACGAGCAGCGTGAAGGCGTCGTCGTGGACGAGCGGAATCGGCGGCGCGGGATGGCGCGCGCGCAGGACCTCGACGATTCGCTTCGCCTTCTCGGCCCGGGTCATGCTCGCCTCTCCGTGGCGCGAGGTCCCACGCGACCCGGCCGGCGCCGCAGATTATCAGACGGCGATTGAGACGGCGCCCGGACCGACTACTCTCTGCCGCGCCGCCCGATCCGACCCGATGCGGGCGGACCGCGGGTTCGCAAGTCGCAGCGCGCGGGCGAGGCGCGCGACGGGGCCGCCGCCCCGCCGCTTCATGCCGAGCGGTCCATGCAAGCGGGAATCGATTGCCGAGCGCGCTCTACACCCGGATCCGGAACGCCGCCCGTGCCCGCCACGACCCGTCGCCTCGGGATGCGGTCATGACGAGGCGCGCGTCCAGCCCCATCGGCGATCCGGCGATCGCGGGCGCCACGCACGTCGGCGTCGTGCGCCGCGTCAATCAGGACGCATTCGGCCGTTTCGACGATCCGGGGCGCGGCGAGATCCTGCTGGCCGTCGCCGACGGACTCGGCGGCCACCGCGGCGGCGAGGTCGCGAGCCGGATGGCGATCGACTCGCTCTGCGACGTCTTCGGCTCCGGCGCCGAGCCGGCCGCAGTCCGCCTCACACGCGCGATCGAGGAGGCGAACCGCCGCATCCACGAAGAGGCCCGCGTCGACTACACCCTCGAAGGCATGGGTACGACCCTCGTCTGCCTGCTCGTCGCCCGGGACGGAGAATCCCACGTCGCCCACGTCGGAGACAGCCGCCTCTATCGCCTGCGCGAGGGTCGCGTCGAGGCGCTGACGGAAGACCATTCGCTCGTCGCGACGCTCGTCCGCGAAGGCGTGCTCCGCCCCGAAGAGGCGCGCACGGACCCGCGCCGGAACCAGATCCTGCGCGCCCTCGGCGTCCGCAAGGAGGTCGAGATCGACGTCGCGCCGGTCGAGACGCTTCCGGGCGACGCGTTCCTGCTCTGCAGCGACGGGCTCCACGGCCTGATCGAGGATTTCGAGATCCGCAACGTCGCCCTCGAGTACGCCGAGGTCGAGATCGCCGTCGAGCGCCTGATCGAGGCGGCGAACCGCGCGGGGGGCACCGACAACGTGACCTGCATGCTCGCGCGATTTCCGGAGGCGCCCCCCGTCCCGCCCTGGCGAGCGAACGCGCAGCGGATGCTCGCGTCGCTGCGATCCTGGCTGCCCGCGCGTCGTCCGTCGTGACCGAAAAGCGGCGACGCCTCGTCGACTGGGTGCCCGAGGGCTCGATCGGGAGTGCCGATGTCATCCTCGATCGTTTCACGCGCTGGAGCAGCGACGCCGGCATCCGCCTCTATCCGGCCCAGGAAGAGGCGCTGCTCGAATGCTTCACCGATCACCACGTCGTGCTGAACACACCGACGGGCTCCGGCAAATCCCTCGTCGCGCTCGGCATGCATTTCAAGGCCCTCTGCGAAGGCCGCCGCTCCTTCTATACCGCCCCGATCAAGGCGCTCGTCAGCGAGAAGTTCTTCTCGTTATGCGAGGAGCTCGGCCCCGAGAACGTCGGCATGATGACGGGCGACGCGTCGATCAACTGGGCCGCCCCCGTCGTCTGCTGCACGGCCGAGGTGCTCGCGAACATGGCGCTCCGCCAGGGCCCGGCGACCGACGCGCCCTACGTCGCGATGGACGAGTTCCATTATTTCGCCGACCGCGCGCGCGGCTGGGCCTGGCAGGTGCCGCTGCTCCTGCTGCGAAAGACGCGCTTTCTCTTGATGTCCGCGACGCTCGGCAACACGGCGCCGATCGAGGAGCGCCTCGCGCAGCTGAGCGGCCGCCGCGTCGCCCACGTCTTCTCGGACGAGCGCCCCGTCCCGCTCGACTACACCTATCGCGAAACGCCGATCGTCGAGACCGTCGAGTCGCTGCTCGCCTCCGGCCGTCAGCCCATCTACATGGTCCACTTCACCCAGCGCGAGGCCGCCGAGCAGGCCCAGGGCCTGACCGGCGCCCAGATCACCGACCGCGACGAGAAGCGCGCCCTCGCCGACGCGATCGGCGGCTTCCGCTTCGACTCGCCCTACGGCAAGGACATCCATCGCTTCCTGCGTTTCGGCATCGGCCTGCATCATGCCGGCCTGCTCCCGAAGTACCGCCTGCTCGTCGAGCAGCTCGCGCAGCGTGGCCTGCTGAAGGTCATCTGCGGCACGGACACCCTCGGCGTCGGCGTCAACATCCCGATCCGCACCGTTCTCTTCACGAAGCTCTCGAAATTCGATGGCGAGAAGGTCGGTATCCTCTCCGTCCGGGAGTTCAAGCAGATCGCCGGGCGGGCGGGCCGGAAGGGCTTCGACACGGCGGGCAGCATCGTCTGTCAGGCCCCGGAGCACGTGATCGAGAACCAGCGCGCGGCCGCCCGCGCCGCGGGCAAGGGCAAGGCGAAGAAGCCCGAGAAGAAGGCGCCGCCGCGGGGCTTCGTCGGCTGGACCCGCGAGACCTTCGAGCAGCTCGTGGAGCGGCCCCCCGAAATGCTGCGCTCGCAGCTCGCGATGAGCCACGCGATGCTCGTCGCCCTGCTCCAGCGCGGGGCGGATCAATCGCTTCCCGGCTCGGGCTACCGCGAGCTGATCGCGCTCGTCGAGGACAGCTTCGAGACGCCGGTGCGCAAGCGGCGGCTGCGGCGCGAGGCGGCGGTGCTCTTCCGCTCGCTGCGGCATGCGGGCATCGTGCAGGTCGAGAAGGCGCAGCGTGCGGGGTCCGGCGAACGGCTCGGCCGGCGGCCTTCGGCGCTCGCCCGCGTCGATGCGGATCTGCAGCGGGATTTCGGCCTCCACCACACCCTCTCGCTCTACCTCGTCGATGCCGTCGCCGCCCTCGATCCCGAGTCTCCCGACTACGCGCTCGACGTCGTCTCGATCTCCGAATCGATCCTCGAGAATCCACGGGCGCTGCTCGAGGCCCAGGTCCGGACACGCAAGACCGAGCTCGTCGCGGAGATGAAGGCCGAGCGCGTGCCGTACGAGGAGCGCATGGCGCGCCTCGAGAGCGTGACCTGGGACAAGCCGATCGCGCCCTTCCTCTACGCGACCTTCGACCTCTTCGCCGAGCAGCATCCCTGGGTCGGAACCGAAGGCGTGCGGCCGAAGTCGATCGCGCGCGAGCTCTGGGAGGGCTTCCTCTCCTTCGACGACTACGTCCGGCGCTACGGCATCGCGCGGCTCGAGGGCGTGCTGCTGCGTTATTTGAGCCAGGTCCATACGACGCTCGCGCGCAACCTGCCCGAATCCGCCCGCAACGACGAGGTCGTCGAAGTCATCGCGTTCCTGCGCGCCATGCTGGCACGCGTCGACTCGAGCCTCGTCGAGGAATGGGAGAGCCTCGTCGATCCGAACCGCGCAGCGGCGCCTGCGCCCGAAGCCCTCCCGGAGCGCGCTCCGCGCCGCCTCGACCGTCGCAGCTTCGACGCCCGCGTGCGGGCCGAAATGCACCTCTTCCTGCACGCCCTCGCCCAGCGCGATTTCGAGGCGGCTTCGGCCTGCGTCGCCAACGCCGAAGAATGGGATCCCGATCGGATCGCGGCCGAGTTCGCGCCGCTCTTCGCCGAAGGCGACGGCCCGCGCGACGATCCCGAGGCGCGCAAATCCCACTGGACGCGGATCGAGCAGCGGACTGGGGGCGGAGAGCGCCTTTGCTTCGAGGTCGTCCAGACCCTCGTCGACGACGAAGGCGAAGGCGACGCCCAGATCGAGGCCGAAGTCGAGCTCGACGAGGCCAGGATGCCGGCCGGTACCATGCTGCGTCTGGTCGGCTTCCGGACGTGAGGCGCCCGCGTGGTGGGCTCGGCGCGCGCGGATTAAGCTCGCGACGTGAGCCCCCGCAAGCGCCCGCCGGAAGACGGCCCCCGCATCCGCCTCGCCCCCGAGCCCCGCCGCGCACGCGAGGCGTCGAACGGATCCGAACGCCCGGCGAACGCACTCGCCAGCGAGGTCGCTGACGAGCCCGAGCCCGGCTGGCGCGCGCGCGTCGTCGGCCGTTCGCTCGCGACCGCGGCCGACAAGGCCGTGCGGAGGGGGCAACTGCTCCTCTCGGCGGCGAGCGATCTCGTCCTGCGCTCCGGGGGCGACGACTTCACGGTGCAG
>CAUJGH010000430.1 GCA_963169575.1 Myxococcota bacterium
CTTCTCGATCGTGACGATCGCGTCTTCGTAGCGCTCCTGCTTGACCTGGAGCATGCCGACCTGGAAGAGCGTCCGCAGCTCCTCGTCCTCGGTCAGGCCGCCTTCCGCGACGGCCTTGTCGAGCAGCTCGATGGCCTTGTCGTAGTCCTCTTCCTGCTGCGCGAACGAGCCGAGGAACTGATAGATCTTCGAGCGCCCGTAGGGCTTCTCGCGCTGGATGTTGATCGATTCCAGGATCGCCTTGGCGGCGGGGATGTCGCCCGCCTCCTGGAGCTCGAACATCTTCTGGATCTTCTTCAGGTTGCGCTCGCTGAAGTTCCCGCCGGTGTCCTTTTTCTTGTCGTCGTCCGACTTCGCGGCGAGCGCGGCCGTCGCTCCCAGAACGAGGACCAGCACCAGGGCGATTGCGGCCGACGCAAGGCGGCCACCGATCCGAAGTCCGCCGCCGATCCGGGCTCTTTCGTTCATCGCACGCTCCCCGCTTCCTGCGATCGTCATCTTCATCCCCTGCCCGACCTCTCGCCGCATCGCGCCGGATCGGGATTCCGAGAGCCGAGACCTAGGCCTGATCGAGCTTGAAGACGACGCTCGTCCTCATCCCCCGCTGCTCGACCGGCTTGCCGTTCTCGACCTTCGGATTGTATTTCCACTGCAAGACCGACTTGACCGCCGCGCTGTCGAAGATTCCGGGCGGCTCGGCCGCGACGACCTTCGCGTCCTTGACCGAGCCCGAGCGCGTGATGGTGAATTCGACGAGGACCCGGCCTTCCTTGCCCTGCTGGGCGGCGCGCTCCGGATACTGGGGCGGCACGCGCACGAGCGGCACCGCGTCGCCGTCCGCGTTCATGATCCCGAGTCCGCCGGCGCCTTCCCCATCGCCCCCGCCCGAATCGTCGACCACCGCCGCGACGCCGATCGAATCCGCATCGAGACTCGTGCTCGAATCCGTCGACATGTCCGGGGGCGGCGGCGTGTCGTCGAGCGCGACCTTCTTGGGCGCTTCGCGCTCCTTCTGCTTGACGATCTCCGACTTCACGACGCGGACGAAGTCCACGACCTTCGGCGCCTTCGACTCGTCTCGCTTCGCCTCGACACCGATCAGGCTCTGCATCAGATAGAAGAGCGCGAACGTCACACCCCAGGCGAAGCCGAAGGACACGAGCATGCGAACGCTGGCCATGCCTAGTTGACCTCCGATGCGAGCGAGATGTTCGTCACCCCGGCGAGCCGGGCCTGGTCCATCACCTCGACCAGCAGCCCGTTGAGCGCGCCGCCATCCGCAGCGATCACGACCGATCCCTTCGGCCGCTCTGCATGCAGCCGCTCGATGTTCGCCCGGATCGAGCCGAAGTCGGTCTGGCGCTGATCGATGAAGATCCGGCCATCGCTCGAGAGCTGGATGAAGATGTTCTCACTCGTCGTCACCGTCTTCGCCGAGGCGCCGCCCGCCGGTCGCGAGAGATCGAGACCGACCTCCTTCACGAACGAGGCCGTCACGATGAAGAAGATCAACATGATGAACACGACGTCCAGCATGGGCGTCAGATCGACCTCGGCCTCGTCACCCATCGACTTCGATCTGCGTCGTCGCATCAGCCTACTCCGTGCTCGATCTCGAGCCGATCTGCCACGCGTTCACCCTCGTCTGCCGCATGCTGCTCGAGGCGGACCGAGAGCAGCAGTCCGGAGAGGGCGGCGACCATCCCCGCCATCGTGGGGATCGTCGCCTTGGAGACACCGCCCGCCATGGCCCGGGCGTTGCCGCTGCCGGCGATCGACAGGACGTCGAACACCTCGATCATGCCCGTCACCGTCCCGAGCAGCCCGAAGAGCGGGCAGAGCGCGACGAGCACCTTGATGTATCGCAGCCCCGCCTCGAGCTCCATCCGAAGTTCCGAGATCTTGAGGCGCCGGATCTGATGGGCCGCCCAGGACGAATGATCCGCTCGGGTGTTCCACTCCTTGTGCGTCTTCTCCGCGATGCCGGGGAAGACGAAATAGAAGAAGTAGAAACGCTCGAGCATCAACGTCCACATCATGACCAGCACGGCCCCGATCGCGAGCAGGACCGGCCCGCCCGTATCCAGGAACGTCTGCACGTCGAGATAGATCTGGCTCATGGCTGCCTATCAGTCCTGCTGCGCGATCAGTCCCGCGCTCTGCTCGTCGAGGGTATCGACGATCGTCTTCGCGTTGTAGGAAAGCGCGGCGTGGATCAGCACGGTCGGGATCGCGGCCACCAGACCGAGCATCGTCGTCACGAGCGCCTCCGAAATACCACCGGCCATCATGCGCGGATCGCCGGCACCGAAGAGCGTGATCGACTGGAAGGTCTTGATCATGCCGGTCACCGTTCCGAGCAGCCCCATGAGCGGCGCCACGACCGAGACGACCTTGACGAGCCAGATCCAGCTCTCGAGCTTGGAGGTCTCCCGCAGCACTGCTTCGTCGAGCATCAGCTCGAGCTTCTCGCGGTCGACGTCGGGATTCTCCTTGGCGGTCGCGAGGATGCGGCCGAGCGGATTGCTCTTGTCGGGCCGATTCACGTTGCGCTTCTGCGCCGCGACCTTCCGGGACGTCAGAAGAATCGTGACGAACTTGTAGACGCCGACCACGGCGGCGAACGCCGCGAGGACGAGGATCGCGTAGCCGACGCCACCGCCCTCCGGAATGCGCTCGAAGAGCGTCCGCGTCTCGATCAGGACCGAGAGCAGCGAGCCGCGGCTGGGATCGATCGCGAGCCCCGCGAACTCCTCGTCGGAGCCGACGTACTCGCCGATCGTGTCGAGGAACTTCGAAGGCGGCTGGCGACCGAGGACCTTGAGCTGCTGCTGGACCGAATCCCAGAGGATGTATTCGCCCTCGGAGATCGCGCTGAAGGGTCCGGCGCGAATGACCTGGCGATCGACGATGCCCGAGGGCGTCGCGACCTTGGCCGTGAACTCGACGACCTTGCCCTGCTCGACCATCTCGCGCACGAGCTCCTGCCAGAGCCCCTCGAGCTCGCGCACCGAGGGGAGCTCCTTGCTCGCACCGAGCTTGTTCAGGAACTCGATCCGCTCGGGACCGAACTGCGCAGAGGTCAGCGAGGCCTCGATGTTGCCGCGCGTATCGCCCGCGACCTGGCGGGTCACGCCGAAGAGCTCGCCCAGGTTCCCCATGCGGGTATCGAGGGTCGCGGTCAGCTCGGTGATCTGCACTTCCTTGGCCTGGTAGTCGGCCTCGAGCTTCTGGGAGAGGGCCTCCCGGGAGGCTTCGGCCTGCTTCGCCTCGGCGAGCAGCTGGCTCTGCTCGTCGCGCGCGGTGACGAAGCGCTGCTCGCGCGCCTTGTCCTCCTGGCGCTCGACGGCCCAGCCCTTGCGGACGGCCTCGAGCAGCTCTTCGGGCGACGTCGGCGTCGGCCCGTCGATCACCATCGGTGTCGGCTCCTGGGCCGCCGGCGCATCCTGAGCGAGGGCCGGGGCTGCGAAGGCGAGCGCCGACGCGAGACCGAAGGCGACGCCCCGGAGCGAGAAACTCTTCGAAACGGAAGAAATGACGCGCGACATCAGCCCTGACCTCCCTGCTCCGGCTGCGGCAACGGAACCTTGATGAGCTCCGGCGCCGCCTGCTTCTTCGCGACGCGCAATGCCTGGCTCACCCAACCCATGTAGTCCGAGCCGAGCGGTTCGAATGCGCGGGAATTGGTGTTGTAGAAGCCGACCTCGGCGCCGTCGTCCGTCTTGTACAGGAGACCGAGCCGACCGACCCGCAGATAGCTCACGGGGACCTCGGCGCCGTCACGGTTCACCGTGCCGACGTAGGATTCGATCGTGCGTCCGTAGTCGTTCTCGATCTGGTAGGCCTCGAGGATGCGGCGATAGCGCTCGGCGTCGGCGACGTCCGAACGTCGCATGAGAACGCGCAGCTGATTGACGCGATCCTTGCGCTTCTCGAGATCGAACGGGACGTCGAGCGAGATGAACTTGTCCAGCGAGTCGATCATCTTGAGCATCAGCGGGGACACCGCGCGGCTCACCTCTTCGACGCTGTCGATCTGGCGCTGCAGGCTCGCGAGCTCCTCGTCCTGGGACTGCACGACGGCGCGGAGCTGGTTGTTGAAGATGTCGAGCGACTCGACCTTCTTCATCGTGAGGCGGTATTCGCCGATCAGCCCGTCGGTCGCCGTCGCGACCTCCTCGACGCGCTTCTGCGACTGCGCTCCCGACTCGTTCGCCTTCACGCGCTCTTCGATCGGCTTCTCGAGCGACTGCGCCGTCGCCATCGATGCGCACACGATCGAGACCGCGCCCAGCAGCGCGAGCCGGACCGCGGCCGTCTTGAACATCGACCCGCCGGCCGACTTCCCGGAAATCGTCCCGACCGAGCTTCCGGGACCGGCGATCGAGCTCGCCCCCGCCCTAACACGCTCCATTCGATTCTCTCCTTGATCCTTGCCTGCTTCCCCGGAAGCTGATCCGGGAAGACGAGCTTGAACGACCTGATCCCCGATTCTCTTCTGCTCTCGCCTGCTCTCGCCAGCTCTCGCCTGCGTTCCCTGCCGGCGTCGGCGCGTTCCCGATCCCGTTCACGCGCCATGCTCGCGACGAATCGCGCGCCGAAAACGATCCACCTCGTGTGCTGGGTCACTTTCGGCCGACCCAGACACTACACGCCGCGATCCAAATGCAACAAGGATGGTGCTGGCCCTCGAGCGCAGCGACAGGTGTCCGGCGAACCGGACGTCGCGTGAACGCAGGAGGGCATTTGGGCGCGCTGCGTATTCTTTCAAATCCCGCTCCATTTCCCAAGCGGTTTTTTTTCGCGTTGCCACGAGGACCACAGCCTTCGTCTCCTTCGATGGCCGAGCCTCGGATCGGGTTCGGATCTGACGAGGCGTCGCTTGCCCCGGCGCACACGCACCGCCGCGCCGTCCGGATTCCCGCGCACAGGGCAGCGCGGCGAGACGCGTTGCCCCGCATCGATGCAGGTGCGAATCGCCGGGGGGAGCCTGCCACGCGATGGAGACGCGCAGGGGTGCGTGCTGCGAATCGATCCGGTCCCTATTGCGTGAGCACGACGCCGATGCGGGGCGCGATGCCGGGCGACTCGAAGCCGACGGCTTCGCGGTGATCCCGATCGGTCAGGTTCTCGATCTCGAAGAAGAGCTCGAGCCCATCGATCGGAGTCCAGGCCGTGCGCACGTCGATGCGCTCGTAGCCGGCGAGGGTGATCGTCCGGCCGCCGATCGCGGCCGACGTCGCCTTCGAGGATCCGACCCCCAGGATCCGCAGACCGAACTCCCAGTCTGCAAAGGGAAAAGCGCGGATCTCGGCGAATCCCCGCCAGCGCGGGCGATTCAGCGGCGCGAGCGAGGTTCCGCCGAAATCGGTGGGATTGAAGCTGAGGGCACCGAGCAGCTCGAAGGCGGCGCGAGGACGGAGCGAGACCTCGAGCTCGACGCCCCGCGAGACGAGTCGTCCGCGCTCGACGATCCGGAAGGTCTCCGCGTCGAAGTCGTGGAGGTTCTCGACCTCGAGATCGAAATAGCCGAGCTGGACGCCGAGTCGATCTTCGAAGCCGCGATAACGGAAGCCGGCCTCCCAGCCGCGACCGAGCTCGAGGCCGAGCGATGCATTGCCGACGATCGGGTTGCGGAGCGCATAGAAGCTCGGGCGCCGGAAGCCCTGGGCGTAGCGGCCGAAGATCGAGAAGGGGGTCCCGGGGATCGGCGACGCGATTCCGACCGCGGGCGAGAAGCGATCCTGCTCGTCGGGCGTCGCGTCGAAGCGCAGGCTCGCCGAGAGGACTGCCGGCCCGAGCGGCTGCGCGAGCTCCCCGAATGCGCTCAGCGTCTGCCGGGTGTCGTAGAAGGGCGCCGGAACGAAGCCCACGCCGGGGAATGCGAGCGCCGTATCGCTCTCCCCATCCTCACAGGCCCCCGACAGCCCGGCGACGATCCGCGTCCCCCCGGAGAAGACGGGCCCGCCGAAGGCCGGCAGCTCGCCCTCGCCGACGAGGGAGACATCCCAGCGCTCGTATTCGTCGCCCGCGCGCGAGGCCGGGACGATGTCCGTCGGGTTTCCGGGCGACGTCCCGGAGCCGATGCCCGGCGACTCGAGATCCTCCCTGCGCGATGCACGGCTCGCCTGGATCCGGAGGGACCCGCCGTCCCCGAACAGGGGCCGCGCCAGGGAGGCGCCGACGAGGATCTCCCGGACGTCCCGGTCCTCCATCGCTCGCAGAACGGCGAGCTCCGGGCCGCCACTCGATTCGGGAAAGGCCCGCGCGCTGCTCGCGTGGATGCGCGTGAAGGCCTCGAAGTCGAGCTGGCCGGGGAGCGGGACCCGCAGCTTCGCGTGGAAGCTCGCCGCGTCGAATCCGCCGTCGGAATGGGGATCGCGCGAGGTATCGAGCCCTGCGCCGAGCGCCAGGCCGGCGACGCCGCCGACGCCGGCGCTCGCCCGGGCGGCGACCTCCGCCCGGTGGAAGCGCCCGATGCGCGAGCGCACGCGCGAATGCAGCGCGTCATCGGGCTCGACGCCGCGCGTCACGATCTGGATCACCCCGGCCAGCGCGTCCGCCCCGTGGATCGAGGAGAGCGGCCCGCGCACGATCTCGACGCGCTCGAGATCGACGAGCGCGAGGGTCGATGGATCGAAGGATCCGCCCCGCGTGTTGGTCGGATCGTTGACGCGGACCCCGTCGACCAGCACGACGACGTGATTCGGATCGAGCCCGCGCAGCGAGAGCGCCGCGCGGCCGCCGGCAGCGCCCTCCTGCACGAGATGCAGCCCGGGGACGAAGCGCAGCGCGTCGGCGACCGACGGACTGATGCCGAGATCGAGCGTGTCGCCCGACAGGACGCTCGCCTGGAACGGCCGCTCTCCCTCCGCATCCGGGACGCGCGTCGCCGTCACGACGAGCTCTTCGTCGACGTCCCATGTGCGGAGATCCCCGGCCTCCTCGGCCCGGGCGGCGCGCCCGGCGACGAGCGGAAGCGGCCCGGCGAAGAGCGCGAGCACGAGCCCCGGGACGAGTCGACGGCGATTCGCCGCGCGCGAACGCCGACGCCGCCCCGTGCGCCGCGTTCGCCGCTCGGCACCTCGGACATGCGCGCTCCCCGTCGAGGACTCCTGCAAAGCGCAACTCCGTTTCGAATGGCCGCGACGTGCAGCGGACGCGCCGATCGATCCGCCCTACTCAGGGGGCGACGCGCAACATATCCTCCGCCCGTCCCGAAGTCGCCGGCGCAGAGGCTGTGATGAAGGTCGGCTTGTTCATTCCCTGCTACGTCGACCAGCTGCGTCCCGAGGTGGGACTCGCAGTCGTGCGGCTGTTCGAACGCCTCGGAATCGCCTTCGAGATCCCCGAGGCCCAGACCTGCTGCGGGCAGCCCTTCGCCACCGCGGGCGAGCGCGAGCAGGCCGACCGCCTCGGGCGCCGTTTCGACACGATCTTTTCGGGCTACGACGTCGTCGTCACGCCCTCGGGCAGCTGCGCCGCTCACGTCCGTCGCCACGGCGGCGATCGCTCGTCCGATCGCATCGGCGGTCGGGGCAAGGGCGGGACGGGGCAGCGAACGCGCGAGCTCTGCGAGTTCCTCGTCGAAACGGACGCGCTGCGCGGGCTCGCGGGTCGACTGCCGCGACGCGTCGGCCTGCACGCGAGCTGCCATGCGCTCCGGGACCTGCGCCAGGGCAACCCGAGCGAGTCGCGCGAGCCGCCCCGCGTCGAGCCCGTGCGCGCGCTGCTCGGCGCGCTCGAAGGGATCGAGCTCGTCGAGCTCGCCCGGCGCGACGAATGCTGCGGCTTCGGCGGCCTCTTCTCGATCGAGCAGGAAGCGGTGTCCTGCCGGATGGGCCTCGATCGGATCGCGGACCACGAACGCGCCGGCGCCGAAATCGTGACCTCGAGCGACGTCTCCTGCCTGCTCCAGCTCGAGGGCCTCGCCCGGCGCCGCGGCTCGGCGCTCGTATTCCGCCACGTCGCCGAGCTGCTCGCCGATGCCCTGGCGCCGGATGCGACCGCAGCGGAGGCGGCCGATGGGTCACGTTAGTCGAGCGCGCGCCTTCGTCGCCGACGCCGAACGGACGCGCTGGCACGATCAGGCGCTCTGGTTCGTGCGGGCGAAGCGCGACGCGGCGGCCGACCTCGTGCCCGACTGGGAGGCGCTGCGGAGCGAGGCCGCGGCGATCAAGCGCGAAGCGCTCGAACGCCTGCCCGAGCTCTGGATCGAATTCGAGGCGCAGGCGACGCGCGCCGGCGCCGTCGTCCACTGGGCCCGCGACGCGGAGGAGCACAACGCGATCGTCGCGCGCCTGCTCCGCGAGCGCGGCGTCACGCGCGTCGTGAAGAGCAAATCGATGCTGACCGAGGAATGCGGTCTCAATCCGCATCTCGAGCGTCAGGGCATCGAAGTCGTCGACACCGACCTCGGCGAGCGCATCGTGCAGCTGCGCAGCGAGCCCCCGAGCCACATCGTCATGCCGGCGATCCATCTGCGCCGCGGAGAGGTCGGCGAGACCTTCGCCCGGACGATGGGTGCGCCGGAAGGCCTCGACGATCCCGACGCGCTGACCGCCCTCGCACGGCACGACCTGCGCGCGCGCTTTCTCGCCGCCGAAGCCGGCATCACGGGCGTCAACTTCGCCGTCGCCGAGACGGGCTCGCTCGTCGTCGTGAGCAACGAGGGCAACGTCGATCTCGGAACGGCGCTGCCGAAGCTCCACATCGCCTGCGTCGGTCTCGAGAAGATCGTGCCTGCGAAACGCGATCTCCCCGTCTTGCTCCGCCTGCTCGCCCGCTCGGCGACCGGCCAGGCGATCTCCGCCTATACCTCCCATTTCCGCGGAGCGAGCGCGGGCCGGGAGCTGCACGTCGTGATCGTCGACAACGGCCGCAGCCGTCTGCTCGCCGAGCCCGATTTTCGCGAGGCGCTGGCCTGCATCCGCTGCGGCGCCTGCCTGAACACCTGCCCGGTCTACCGCCGCAGCGGAGGCCATAGCTACGGCACCGTGATTCCGGGGCCGATCGGCTCGGTGCTCGAGCCCGCGCGGGATCTCGTCGCCCATGCGGAGCTGCCCCATGCCTGCACGCTCTGCGGATCCTGCGCGGAGGTCTGCCCCGTGCGCATCCCCCTGCCCCAGCAGCTGCTCGCCTGGCGCGGCGTGCTGGCGGCGCGCGGCCTGCATCCCCGTCGGCGGCGGCTCGCACTCCGGATCGCCGCGGAAATCCTCTCGCGGCCGACCGCGCTGAGGCTCGTCGGCGGCCTCGGCCGCGCGCTCGCCCGGGCGCTGCCCGAGTCCCTGGTCGAGCAGCTCGCGCGGCCGTGGACCCGGGAACGCGCGCTGCCTCCGCTTCCGGCCGCGAGCTTCCAGACGCTCTGGAAGCGGCGCCAGGCGACGGCCCGCGAACGCGGTCTCCCCGCGCGCAGCGATGCGCGCGAGGGCGACGGGGACGCCGGATGAGCAACGCGCGCGACGCGATCCTCGCGCAGCTCGCCGCGAAGCGGCCCGCCTTCGGACGGGCGCGGCGGGGACTGCCATCGCCTTCGATGCCCCCCGACGCGGAGGCGGTCCTGCGCGCGCGCATCGAAGCGGCCGGCGGCACGCTCCAGATCGTCCCGCGCGCGGGTTGGATCGAACGGATCGCCTGGCCCGTCGCCGAGCATCCGGCCGCGCCCGGCCGCGGGGAAGGCCGCTCATCCCCTTCCGTCTACTCGACGCTCCCCGAGCTCGCGAGCCGCGGCCCCGGTGCGGACGGCGAAGACTGGACCGACGGCGCACCGCTCGATCTCGCGGTCCTGCGCGGCGCGTTCGCGGTCGTCGAGAACGGCGCCGTCTGGCAGGTGCCCCGCGCGCCCGAAGAGCGGCGCGCGGCGCTCCTGGCCGAACATCTCGTGCTCGTGATCGAGGGCGACGCCCTCGTCGCTTCGCTCCACCAGGCCTACGAACGGATCGACCTCGCCACGCTCGCGTTCGGCTGGTTCCTCTGCGGTCCATCGAAGACCGCCGACATCGAGCAGGCCCTCGTCCTCGGGGCCCACGGCCCCCGCAGCCTCTCCGTCGTCTGGCTGCGCGACCCGCCGATGCCCGGGAAGGGCGCGACCGCCTGAAGCCGGCGACCGCGCGCGAGCGATCCCGCAAGCCGCCCGCAATTCGTGTTCACTCCTGCGCATTCGGCGCGCCGCCGCGCTAAACAACCGGCCAGCCCAATGCCGGCCAGGAAACCAAGCAGGCCCCCGAACATGGATCTCCGCTTCCTTCTCCTGCTCGTCTGCTTCTTCGTCTCGGGCTTCGCGGCCCTGCTCTATCAGACTGCCTGGACCCGCGAGTTCGCCTTCCTGTTCGGCACCTCGGAGCTCGCGGTCGTCGCGGTGCTGGCGGCCTACATGGGCGGCCTCGCGCTCGGCGCGGCGGCGGCGGCGCGTTATGTCGGACGACTCGCGCGGCCGGTGCTCGCCTACGGCGTGCTCGAGCTCGGGATCGCGTTCGGCGCCCTCGCCGTGCCCTTCCTGATCCATGCGGTCCAGGCCGCCTATCTCGGCTTCGCCGGCGGCCTCGAGGCGCCGCCCGAGACGATGGCGCTCGGAACGGCTCTCTTCCATCTCGTCGGCTCGTTCGTCGTGCTGGTGCCGTGCACCGCGCTGATGGGCGCGACGCTCCCGCTGCTCGCACGTTATGCGGTGTCCGAGGATGCCCAGGTCGGGCCGCGCATCGGGATCCTCTACGCCGTCAATACCTTCGGCGCGATCGCGGGGACGCTGACGGCCGCCTTCGCGCTGCTTCCGGCGCTCGGCCTGCGCCAGACGGTCTTCGTCGGCATCGCCGGCAACGCCGTCGTCTTCCTGGCC
>CAUJGH010000431.1 GCA_963169575.1 Myxococcota bacterium
GCAGGCCTCGCAGCGGCCGCAGGGATCGAGCGGCTCGATGCCGACGGGCGTGCCGTCGTCGAGCAGGCCGGCGAATTCGTGGCCGAGCGTGAAGGGGAGGGGGCCCATGCGGGCGAGGGCGACGTCGGTCTGGCAGATCGAAGCCGAGCGCACGCGCACGCGGACGAGTTCGCCGGCGTGAGCGCTGGGCTCGGCGTCCGCGCCCGCGCGGGCCTGCGCAGGGTCGTCGGGGGCGAGGTCGAGGGTCTCGATTCCGCGATCGGAGCGACGGACGGCACGCATGCGCGAATCATATGGGCTCGAGCGCGCGGTCGCTCGGCTTTCCCTACGCTCGGCGCCGCGCGCGGCGCTTTCGCTCTGTCGCGGGACGGAGCGATCCGGCGAACGCGCACGAGGGATGGGGATGAGGCAGACGGCGAGCGGACCCCGCAGCACGGGCGATCTTCGAGGCGGTCGCCGGCGGCTCGGCGAGCCGAGGGGGGTGCGGCGGATCGTTCGGGTGCGCAGCGCTCTGCTGCTCGTCGCCGCGCTCCTCGCGAGCGGCTGTACGACCTACTTCCCCGTCAATGATCCGATTTCGCCCGCCACGATCGAGCGACGTTCGGGCTACCGCGCGAGCCGGCGCTGGTCGGAGGAGCGGTCGAACGAGATCCTGCTCATCGTCGCGTTCTCGGGCGGCGGGACCCGCGCGGCGGCGTTCGCGTACGGCGTCTTGCAGGGGCTCGACGCGACCCGCGTCCGGGTCGGCGGCCGCGAGATCTCGCTGCTCGATCAGATCGACCACGTCACGGGCGTCTCGGGCGGCAGCTTCACGGCCGCCTATCTCGGCCTGCATGGCCGCGGCATCTTCGAGGATTTCGAGCGGCGCTTCCTGCGCCGCAACGTCCAGAGCGCGCTGATCGGCCAGCTGCTCACGCCCTGGAACTGGGCGCTGCTCGCTTCGCCCTTCTTCGAGCGCAGCGACCTGATCGCGCGCTACTACGACCGCATCCTCTTCGACGGTGCGACCTTCGCCGACCTCGCGGCTCGCCGCGGTCCGCTCGTCCAGATCAACGCGACGGATCTCGCGACGGGTGCTCCTTTCTCCTTCATCCAGGATCAGTTCGATTTCATCTGCTCGGAGCTCGGCAGCTATCCGATCTCCCGCGCAGTGGCCGCGTCTTCGGCGGTGCCGGGGCCGATGTCGCCGCTCACCCTGCGCAATTTCGCGGGGCAATGCGATTTCGAGGCGCCCGGCTGGATTCGCGAGGCGCTCGCCTCGCCGCGGACCTTCAGCCGCGCCTACGTCAACGCGAAGAATCTCGAGTCGTATACGCGTTCGGACTCGCGCCGCTTCATCCGGCTGATCGACGGCGGCGTCTCCGACAATCTCGGTGTGCGCGGTCCCTTCGAGAGCACGCTCCTGCAGCGCGCGCCTCGCGATGCCCGCCCGGAGAGTCTCGGCCAGCTGCGCCACATGGTCCTGATCCTCGTCAATGCGCAGACGGCGCCCGAGGTCGCCTGGGAGGCGATCGACCGCGCGCCGGCGCTCTACGACATCATCGATCAGACGACGACGGTGCAGATCAATCGCTATACGCTCGAGACGATCGAGCTCGTGCGTTCGACCTTCGAGAGCTGGCAGGAGGTCGCCGCGACCTGGCCGACGCCGGTCGGCTTCCATCTGGTCGAGGTCGACTTCACGAAGCCCGCCGACCCCGCGGAACGCCAATACCTGAATACGCTGCCGACGAGCTTTCGACTCGGCGACGAGGCCGTCGACCGGCTCGAGCGGGCGGGGCGCGAGGCGCTGCTCGCCGATCCGGATTTTCGCGCGCTGCTCGAGCAGCTCGCGAGCGAGAAGGGGAAGGTTCCATGATCAGCTACGTCACGATCGGTGTGGACGACATTCCGGCGGCGATGCGCTTCTACGACGCGGCGCTCGGCGCGCTGGGACACAAGCGCCTCTATACGACGGAGACCTGGCTCGGCTACGCCGATGAGGCGGGCCACTACACGCCGCGCATCTGGGTCTGCAATCCGATCGACGGCCGGCCGGCGACGGTCGGCAACGGCTCGATGGTCGGTCTGCACGCGCCTTCGCCCGCCGCCGTCGACCATTTTCATGCGGTCGCGCTCGCCCATGGTGGTCGCGACGAGGGCGCGCCCGGGCGGCGCTCCCATTATCAGCCCGGCTACTACATCGGCTATGTCCGCGATCCCGCCGGCAACAAGCTCTCGGCCTTCTGCAATACCGATCTGATCAAGCCCGACGGGACCTACGATCCGCAGCCGGTCTTCCCGACGATCCCGCGCTGATCGCGGCGGTCGTCTATCGTCCGGCCCATGCCGCCCGCGGAGCCGCTCTCGATCCCGGCGATCACGCCCTTCCAGCGCCGGATCGTTCTCGTCGGCATGATGTGCGGCGTCTCGCTCGCGGCGATCGACCAGATGGTGCTCGCGACCGCCGTCGGCACGATCGCCGGCGAGCTCGGCGACATGAGTCAGGCGCCCTGGATCTTCACGGCGAACCTGCTCGCGAGCGCCGCTTCGATGCCGATCTGGGGCAAGCTCGGCGATCTCTACGGCCGCCGCCGCGTCTTCCTCTCGGCGGTCGGGCTCTTCATCGTCGCCTCGCTGCTCGCGGCGCAGAGTCGTTCGATGAGCGAGCTGCTCTTCTGCCGCGGGCTGCAGGGGCTCGGCGGCGGCGCGCTGCTGACGATGCCGTACGCGATCCTCGCCGACGTCGTCGCGCCCCGCGAACGGCCGGCCTATGTCGCGTTCGTGACCGTCGTCTGGACCGTCGCGGGCATGCTCGGCCCGCCGCTCGGCGGCCTGATCGTCGACGGGCCGGGCTGGCGCTGGATGTTCTATCTCAACGTCCCGGCGGCGCTCGCGGCGTTCGGCCTGCTGCAATGGGGCTACCGGATTCCGCGCGAGCGGCTCGAGCATCGCGTCGACTTTCCCGGGGCGGCGCTGCTCTTCTGCGCGGTCGGCGCGCTCATCCTCTATACGTCGTGGGCGGGTCGCGCGTTCGGCTGGGGGGCGCCGGGTCCGCTCGGGCTGCTCGCCGCGAGCTTCGCCCTCGGCGCCGGCTTCTTCGCCTGGGAGCGGCGGGCGGCGGAGCCGATCGTCGAGCTCGGGCGGCTGGTGAACCTCGCCCTGGTCAACGACCTGTGGAACCGCGGCTGGGCGGCGTTTCGCGACGGACGACGCGGCGAAGATCGACATCGAAAAGGGCTTGCCGCGCGTGCGCGAAGCCTGGGTCATGGCGCGGGGCGACGTCGAATACATCCAGGGCCGCGAAGTCAAAGCCGTCGACAACGGCAATGTCGGCGCCGACAAGCTCACCCCGCAATTCCCGAACATGCCGAAAGTGCTGCGCGCAAAGCCCGGCGCCTGCGTGACGCAGCTTGAATATGCCCGCCGCGGGATCATCACGCCCGAGATGGAATACGTCGCCATCCGCGAAAACCTGA
>CAUJGH010000432.1 GCA_963169575.1 Myxococcota bacterium
GAGACGAGCTCGAGGTCGGCCTTCATCATCAGCTCGGCGAGGGCGCCGAAGGTGATGCGCGGCTTCCAGCCGAGCTTCTCGCGGGCCTTGCGCGGATCGCCGTGGAGCAGATCGACCTCGGCGGGGCGGTAGAAGGCAGGATCGATGTCGACGACGATCTGGCCCGTCTTCCGATCGCGGCCGACCTCGCTCGCGCCGCTCCCCTCCCATTCGATCTCCATGCCCGCGACCGGCGCCGCCCGCTCGATGAACTCGCGCACGCTGTGGGTCTCCCCCGTCGCGATCACGTAGTCGTCGGCCTCGGGCTGCTGGAGCATCAGCCACATCGCCTCGACGTAGTCCCGCGCATGGCCCCAATCGCGCTTCGCATCGATGTTGCCGAGCGAGAGCTTCTTCTGGCGGCCGAGCTTCACCCGCGCGAGGCCGAGGGTGATCTTGCGCGTCACGAAGTTCTCGCCGCGGCGCTCGGATTCGTGATTGAAGAGGATGCCGTTGCTGGCGTGCATCCCGTAGGACTCGCGGTAGTTGCGCACGATCCAGTAGCCGTAGAGCTTCGCGACCGCGTAGGGCGAGCGCGGATGGAAGGGGGTCTCTTCGGTCTGCGGGGTCTCGTGGACCTTGCCGTAGAGCTCGGAGGTCGAGGCCTGGTAGAAGCGCGCGGCCAGCTCGTTCGAACGGATGCTCTCGAGCAGGCGGAGGACGCCGTTGCCGTCGACGTCGCAGGTGTATTCGGGCTGCTGGAAGGAGACCGCGACATGGGACTGGGCGGCGAGGTTGTAGACCTCGTCGGGCCGGGTCTTCGCGAGGATGCGGTTCAGGCTGCTCGAATCGCCGAGATCTCCGTATTCGAGGGCGTAGACCTGGCCCTTGCGGGCGGCCTCTTCCCGGGCGTCCTCGATGCGGCTGCGATTGAACATCGAGGTCCGGCGGGCGATGCCGTGGACGTCGTAGTCCTTCTCGAGGAGCAGCTCCGCAAGGTAGGAGCCGTCCTGGCCGGTGATGCCCGTGATGACCGCAACTTTCCGCTTCATGATCCCTTTCCTCGCGCGGCGCCCGGAGCCGTCGGCGCGCGCGGCGAACTCTACCGCTCGGGGGCTTCTCGGCAGCCGTTTCGGCCCGCTTGATCCGAGATCAGCCGCGCCCGCCCGCCCGGATCCGATCGAGCGCCGGCGCGAGCGTCCGGAGAAGGATGGGTGCCCAGCCGAGGGCGATCGGCGTCAGGATCAGGGCGAGCGGCAGCACACCGCCGAGCCCCCGCGCCTTCGCCTCGGCCCCCGCCCAATGCCCGGCCAGGGCCGTCGCCCCGATCCATCCCGTATAGAGCAGATCCTGACCCAGCCCCGGCAGCCCCATCCGCCGACCGCCGACGGCGAGCACCGCGTAACGCGCCGCCTCCGAGAGCGAGAACCCGAGCACCGCGCCGACGAACCCCGCGAGCCGATGCCCGATCACGACCCCCGCGACGATTCCAGCGACCTTGGCGAACGAGGCGGCCGCGACCCACTGCGCCCGACCCGTCGCGAGATGGGCGGCGCCGTAGGTCATCTCCAGCAGGTTGAGCCAAGTCCCGAGCGTCAGCGCCTGGACCATCCAGCCGGCCTCGCGGTAGCGATCGTCGTAGAGGAGTTCGATCAGGGCGGGACCACAGGCGATCAGCGCCGCGCAAAGCACGCCGCCCCCGGCGAGGAACGCTCCGCGCAGGCGGAGAAAGGCGGGCGCGAGCGGGCGGCCCTCCCGGTGGACCGTGCTGTAGACCGGAAAGACGACGCGCCGCTCGATCACGCCGAAGAGGGTCGGCGGCATCATCGCGAGCATCGCCGCCGTGCTGTAGACGCCGAGCAGCTCGAGCGGCACGAGCTTCGCGAAGATCAGCCGATCGGACTGGCCGGCAAAGAACGTCATCACCGTGCTCACGAAGATCCAGCGCCCGAAGCTCGCGAGCGCCCGCGCGGAGGGCGGATGCCAGCCGAAGCCGTCGCGGAGCCCCGGGATCGCGACGTGGCCCAGCACCATCTTCGCGAGCGGTGTGACGAGCCCGCCCGCGGCCAGCGCCCAGTAGGTCGGCGAGACGAGGGCCCAGGCGATCATCGCTGCCGCGCCGAGAATCTGGCTCGCGAGTTCGAGCAGCGTCAGGCGCTTCAGGTCGAGGCGGCGGCCGACGGTGAAGACCTTGGTCGAGTTGAAGCCCTGCACGAGGGAGCTCGCACCGACGACGACGACGATCGCGAAGAGCCGCGGCTCGTCGTAGAAGCGCGCGAAGGGCCAGGCGAGCAGCGTCGAGAGGAGGGTCAGGACGACACCGCGCAGGACCTGCATCGTGAAGGCCGTCTCGAGAAAGCGGCGATCCTCGCCCTTCTCGTTCTGGATGATCGAAGGGCCGATCCCGATGTCCGAGAAGAGCATCAGGCCCTGCATCAGGACGCCCGCGATCGCCATCAGGCCGAAGGCTTCGGGAAAGAGCAGCCGCGTCAGGATCAGATTGCTGGCGAGGCGGATCGACTGCGAGGCCCCGAAGCCGGCGAACGACCAGATCGCCGCCGTTCCGGCCCGGGCGCCGAGAGAACGCGGCGATGCCCCATCGTCTGCGTCGATCCTCGGCTCGTGCGTCACGTCCCGCTCGCCTCGCCTAACGAAATCGCGGCGAGTCGAGGGTGCGATCCGCAAGCGAGGCCCGGTCAGCGGCAGTCCCGGCGAGCCAGTGCTCGATCAGCTCGTCCCCGGGCGCTCCGATCATGTACCGGGCACAGACTTCCTCCGCATGGTCCGAGAGCATCGCATGGTAGGCCGGATCGTCCTGCAGCCGCTCGATCGAGGCGACGATCGCGCCGACGTCGCCGGCCGGGAAGACGAGACGAGCCTCGCCGCTGCAAAACCAGGTCCCGAACATCGGATGATCAGAGACGATGAGCGGCGTACGCGAGCAGAGGCCCTCGTAGATCACGTGTGCATGCCCTCCGGATATTCGTGGCGTCTCGGCACGAGGACGACCTCGCCGTCGTGCATCGTGCGCAGGACCTCCGGATGAATCAGCTTGCCCGCGCAGACGACCTCCGCCGCGACGGCATCGACGAGATCCCCGACGCCCTTCTCGACCCGCACCTGCCCGACGTAGACGAGCCGCGGCGCCGCCGGATCCGCCGCCTTCGTCTTCACGGGAAAATCGCTCGGCTTGACGACCGGCGGCCAGTCGAAGGGCACGATCTTGCCGGGCGGGACGCCGATCCGCTCGAGATCGCGCGAGGCGTTGAGGTTGCGGTTCGTGACGACGCGGATCGCGGGATGCTTCAGCTCGTGGGCGAGCAGCGCATAGCGGATGCGCGCCTTGATGCCGGGGACGCGGAAGCTGTCGGCGAGCAGCGGGAAGACGTCGATGCCGGCCTTGCGGGCCTTGCGGATCAGCGCGGTGATGGGGCTGTCGACGATCAGGTGGGTCGGCTTCGAAGCGAAGACGAGATCGCAGAGCTCGCGCGTCCGGGCCCGGCCGTCGGGGCCGCGATAGACGAGTCCGATCTGGCGGATGCCGTCGTCGAGGCGCTGCTCGGGGACTTTGGCGGAGATGCAGAGCTGCGTGATCTGCTCGACGTCGGCGCGACCGGCGAGCGCCGCGACGAAGTCGACGCTGTAGCGCTGGGCGAAGAAATCCTCGCCGCCGCCGGCGCGAAAGCGCTCGTAGGCTTCGGCGTAGTTTCCGACCTGGACGAAGGTGATGCGCTTGCGGGTCATCGCCAGCCTATCGACCCGGAAATCGCCGGGATGAAGCCCGAAAAACGCCTCGGGGCGCCCCCTGCGCCGACGGGCCGAGACCTGCGCAGCTCGAGCGAACCAGGGGCGGCGCGGCTCAGACGATACCGCCATCGACGCGGACCAGCGTGCCCGTCGTATAGCTCGAAGCGGGACTCGCGAGATAGAGCGCGGCCGTGACGATTTCGTGGGGTTTGCCCGCGCGCCGGAGCGCGTTCGGCATGCGCTCGCGCGCCTCTTCGGTCCAGGCCCGGGCGATGTCGGTGAGGAAGGGGCCGGGGCAGAGCGTGTTGACGCGCACCTTCGGCCCGTACTCGGCCGCGAGCGAATGCCCCATCGCGTTGAGCGCCGCCTTCGCGCTCGCGTAGGGCACGACACCCGGTACCGCCATCAACGAGCCCGACGACGAGACGTTGATGATGACGCCGCCCTCCCCCTCGGCCATCCGCTGCGCGACCTGGCTCGCGAGCCGGAACGGCCCCTTGAAGTTGAGGCCGATGACGCTGTCGAAGAGCGCCTCGCCGACTTCATGGCTCCGCATCGCGGGGCCGCTGCCCGCGTTGTTGACGAGGATGTCGATCCGGCCGAACTCCCGGTAGACGGTCTCGATCAGCGCGTCGATCGAATCCCAGCGTCCGGCATGGACCGACACCGCGAGCGCCCGGCGCCCGAGCCCGCGAACGGCCTCCGCGACCGCATCGCAGGCCCCTTGCTTCCGGCTCGCGACGACGACGTCCGCCCCGCGCTCGGCGAAGGCCATCACCATCTCGCGCCCGAGCCCCCGGCTCCCACCCGTCACGAGCGCGACCTTGCCGGAGAAATCGAAGAGCGGATCGAGGGCGCCCACCGCCAACTAACGCACCAGCCCCTTCACGGACACCGGCATGTCCTTCGCGACGCGGATGATCGGGATGCCCGTCTGCGTGTTGGCCTGCATCTCCGCGATTGCCCGCGGCAGCTCCTCGAAGGGGTAGATCTCGCGGTGGATCGTCGGCTTGAATACGCGGCCGTAGAGCGAGGTCGCCGCCTCGATGGCGGGGATCGTGTCGTAATGGGTGTGATCGAGGGTCAGCTGCTTGGTCGACGCGCCGGCGGAGTTGTATTTCACCATCGTGCCGAGCTGCCAGCCGGCGGAGACGTTGACGCCCGCGCGCGCGGCTGCGGCGATGCCGGCCTCGAAGACCGGACCGCGCAGCAGATCGCAGACGAGATGCATGCCCTGCCCGCCGGTCCGCTTCTTGACCTCCGCACCGAACGCCTTGACGTCGTCGCGACCGGCGAAGCGGTTGAAGCGCTTCTGGTCGATGCCGACGATGCCTTGCGCTTCGAGGGCCTCCCGGCGCTCGGGGCTGCCCGAGCAGAAGAAGGCGTTGTGGCCGCGATGCTTCGCGAGCATCAGGAAGAGCTCGGAGACGCCGCCGCCGAAGGCGAGCACGTTCAGCGTCGCGAGGCGCTCCTCCGAGACCTTGACGCGGAACATGCCCTCGGCCCGGCGCCAGAGGTGGTAGGCGGTGGGCGCGCGCAGGGGCAGTGCGGCGATCTCCCAGAGATCGAGGCCACAGGCGAGCGGCGCCGGCACGATCTGCCAATCGCCGACGACGGCCTCCTCGGCATACCAGCCGACCGACTCGGGCTGGTCGTAGGCCCAGATGCGCAGGGGATAGCCGTGGGCATCGGGCTCGCCGTTGCAGTGGGTGACGACGATGTCGCCCGGCTTGAAGCGCACGACGTCGCGCCCGATTTCGACGACCTCGCCGACCGCGGAGTTGCCCGGATAGATCTTGCCGCCGCGCAGCTCGGCGATGTTGACCGTATCGGCCGTCGCCGCATGCGTCAGGTTGTGTTCGGCGGACACGGCGAGGACGCGCAGCCGGACGTCCCGGGGCCCTACGGCCGGCAGCTCGAGGGTATCGAGGCCGATCACGCGGGTGATGTCGATCTGGTCGACGTCGTCGCTGACGCGGGCGCGTTCGGCGGCGATCGCCTCGGCGGTGATGGAGTAGGCACGGGTCATCGAACGGATCCTTTCATCGCAGGGGAAGAATCAGCGGGCGCAGCCGTAGGTCTCGCCGAAAGCCGCGAGGAAGTCGAGCATTTCGCTGCGACTCGCAGTCGGCCTGTTGATCACGATCCAGGTGAAGCCGATCGCCTCGAGGCGCGCGAAGGCCTCGCGATGACGGTCGGCCTCGCGGCGCGGATCGGCGATCGATCCGTCGAGATAGACCATCACGAAATCGAGCCCGGCCCCGCGCGCGCCCGCCTCGCGCCGGATCTCGGCGATCTGCGCCTTCGTATTCTCGGGCGAGCCCGGCGGCGGCGTCCGCACGGTCTTGAAGAGCGCGTCGCCGACCTCTTCAGGCGCGATCATCGGCATCCAGCCCTGGGCGCGCTGCGCGACGCGCCGGCGCGAGGCCTTCGAGTTGCCGCCGATCCAGATCGGGATCGGATTGCGCAGCGGCTTCGGCATCGCCTGGATGCCCTTCGCCTGGAAATGCCGGCCGACGTAGTCGAAGGGCTCGCCGCTCCAATGCAGCGGCAGGACTTCGAGCGCCTCGTCGAAGAGCGCGAGGCGCTCCTCGAAGTCGACGCCGAGCGCCGCGTACTCGGCCTTCAGATAGCCCGTACCGACACCCAGGATGAAGCGCCCGTTCGAGAGGCGGTCGACCGTCGTCGCCGCCTTCGCGAGCAGCAGCGGGTTGCGATACGGGAGCACCGCGAGATAGGTCAGCAGCTGGATCTTCGAGGTCACCGTCGCGGCGCCGCCGAGGGCGACGAAGGGATCGAGGGTCTGGTGGCCCCCGGCTGCGAGCCATTTCGCGTTGGGCGCGGGATGCTCGGTCAACGCGAAACCCTCGAAGCCCGCGCGCTCGGCGGCGACGGCGAGCTCGCCGATCCCGCCGGCCTCGAGCAGATCGCGGTCCGCGCCGTGGGTCTCGGGATACTGGAACATGAAGCGCATCTTCAAGCGCTCCTCGGCGCGGTGTCCCGGAAGCGGGCGACGAGCTCGTGCTTCAGGATCTTCATCGTCGGGTTGCGGGGCAGCGCGTCGACGACCTCGAGCTGCTCGGGGATCTTCTGCGTCATCAGCCCGGCGGAACGGCAGAGCGCCTGGAGCTCGTCGAACCCGAGCGGCGCCTGATCGGGGCGCATTTCGACGACGGCGCAGACGCGCTCGCCCCGGGCCGCATCGGGCAGCCCGACGACGGCGACGGCCGCGACCCGCGGATGCTTCATCAGGACGTCCTCGATCTCGCCGGGGCTGATGTTCTCGCCCTTGCGGATGATCATGTCCTTGCTGCGGCCGGTCAGCTTCAGATGCCCATCGGCCCGCAGATGCCCGCGATCGCCGGTCTTGAAGAAGCCGTCCGCGCGGAACGACTCGCGCGAGAGCTGCGGATCGAGATAGCCCTTCGCGACCATCGCCCCGCGAACGAACACGTCGCCATCGACGCCGGCGGGCAGCGCGTTGCCCTCGCCGTCCTCGATCCGGATCTCGCAGCCGAGGATCGGCGGACCCTCGGTGTTCGCGAGCTGCTCGTCCGCGTCGTCGAAACGGCCACTCGTGATCATCGGGCATTCGGTCATGCCGTAGCCGTGCAGGACCTGCGTCCCGAGCGTCTCGCGGACCTGCCAATAGACCTCGGCCGGCATCGGCGCCCCGCCGCCCGAGAGCCGCCGCAGCGACGGCACGATTTTCCCGGTCTCGCGGTCCGCGGCGTGCGCCTCGGCGCTCTGCTTGCGCTGCTCGGCGAGCAGCATTTGCTTCCGCTGCTCGGCGAGCAGCATTTGATAGTGGGCCGTGCTGCCGCCGGTGATCGTGACGCCGACCTTGCGGAAGGTCTCGAGGGAGTCCGGGATCGCGAAGGCGTCGAGCAATACGACGGGCATCCCGTAGCGCAGCTGCATGACGAGATAGTCGGGGCCGCCGATGTGCGCGTAGGGGAAGACGATCGAGCCGATGTCGTCCGGCTCGGGGCGGATCGCCTCGGCGAGGCCGGTGCCGCCGGCGATCAGCGAGCCGTCCGTATGCAGCACGACCTTCGGCGCCGAGGTCGTCCCCGAGGTCGAGTAGAGCCAGCGAACGACGTCGTCTTCGCTCGGCGCGGGCGGCAGCGTCTTCGGATCGCCTTCGGGTAGCCCTTCGTCGACGCGCAGGATCTCGAAGCGCGGCGCGATCTCGGCCTGCAGCTTCTCCGCCATCTGCCCGTACGAGAAGCCCCGCCACTGCGAGACGACCGCATAGAACTCCGCCCCGGTCTGCCGCAGCAGCGACCCGACCTCGCGCTCGCGATAGAGGGCGATGATCGGGTTCTGCACCGCGCCGAGGCGCGAGAGGGCGACCGAGAGCAGGACCGTGTCGATGCGGGTCGGGAGCTGCCAGCTGACGCGCGTCCCCTCCCGCACGCCCA
>CAUJGH010000433.1 GCA_963169575.1 Myxococcota bacterium
GAGGATCTGATCCGCAAGGGCCGCGACGTCGAACGGACGGTGCTCTCGCGTGCAGTGGCCTGGCATCTCGAGGGGCGGATCCTCGTGAACGGAAACAAGACGGTCGTGTTCGACTGAGCCCCTGCGATCGGGGAAGAGCGAACGAACGGCGGAGCGCTTCGCGATGGACGGCAAGCTTCTCTTTCTGGGACTGATCATCGGGATCCTGATCCTCGCGTGGATCGGCGCAGGCGTGCTCTGGCGCGCGGCGGAGATGGCGGAGATCGTGGCGCCCCTCGACCGGCGGACCGCGATCGAGCTCGAGGTCGTCGCCCTCGGCACGGGCAACGAATACGAGAACCCCGAGCGGCTCGGCCCCTCGACGGCGATCGTCCACGGCGATTCCGTCGTCCTCGTCGACGCGGGCCGCGGCCTGCCCGAGGCGCTCCGCAGCGCGAAGATCCCCGTCGATCAGCCGGCGATCGTGCTGCTGACGAATCTGCTGCCGCAGAACACGATGGGCCTCGACGACCTCGCCTACACCGGCTGGCTGTCGGGCCGCTCGGCGCCGCTCCGCATCGTCGGCCCGACCGGCACGCGCGCGCTCGTCGAGGGCCTCGAAGCCGCACATGCCGCCGGCCGCGAGGCTCTCGGCAGGTCCCTCGAGCTCCCGAGCGAAGGCGGCCGGTTCCTGGCTTTCGAAGTCGGCGACGGCCATGCCGAAGAGCTCGGCGGCCTGCGCCTCGAGGCCCGGGCGCTCGAAGGCGGCCCCCTTCCGACCCTCGCCTGGCGCTTCACCGCCGGCGAGCATCGCGTCGTCGTCTCCGGCAGCGGCTGGGACCGCGACGCGCTCGCGAGCTTCGCCGCGAACGCCGACGTGCTCGTCCACGAAGCCGCCTATCTCCCGACGCCCGAAGAGCTCGCGGGCACGGGCGCCGAGATCCCGAATCCCGAACGCCTCGCCCTCGAAGCGAAGATCCATACGTCGATCCTCGACGTCGGCAAGCTCGCGCGCGAGGCGCAGGCCGAGCGGCTCGTGCTCGTCCGGCTGCGCCCGCCGCCCTTCTTCGAGCTGCAGGTCCGCTCGCTCGTCGCAAACGACTACGAAGGCGAGATCGTGGTCCCGAAGGACGGCGAGGTCGTCTACCCCTGACGCGCCGCCACGCGGCAGCCGATCCCGGCCCGGCATCTCTGCGCGGCGTCGAAACGCCGCTCGAGCACGCGCGCGATGCACAGTGCCGCCGTTTCGTCGCCGGCCGCGAGCGCGCGCCGGATCCGCTCGAGCACGCGCTCGCGTGCCTCCGGCACGGTCTGCCCCGATTTCGACGGGCGCAGGCCGCTCGGGCCTGCCGCATGCGCCGGGTGCGAAGGGTTCGTGCGCGATAACGTGAGCCTGCGCATCATCCCACCTCCAGCGAGAGAGCCATCCCCATGCAGCACGCGATCGGTCTTCCCTTCATGATCCATCCCCTGATCCCCGAGTTCCTGACCCAGGACGCCGTCGGCGAGGTCGCGAAGGCCGCCGAAGACGCGTGCTTCGGCATCGTCGCCGTCACCGAACATCCGATCCCGAGCGATGCCTGGCTCGCCGCCGGCGGCCACGACGCCCTCGATCCCTTCGTCTCGCTCTCCTTCGCCGCCGCAGCGACGCGGCGGATCAAGCTGTTGACGAACCTCGCGGTCGTTCCCTATCGGAACCCCTTCCTGCTCGCGAAATCCGCCGCGAGCCTCGACCGCCTCTCCGGCGGTCGGCTCGTGCTGGGCTGCGGTACCGGATATCTGAAGGAGGAGTTCGATGCCCTCGGCGTCGACTTCGAGGAGCGCAACGCCCTCTTCGACGAATCCCTCGAGGTCCTCCGCAAGGTCTGGCGGGGCGGATCGATCGTCTACAAGGGCCGCCATTTCGAGGCGGCCGGGAACACCGCCAACCCCGCGCCGGCCCAGGCCGAGATCCCGATCTGGATCGGCGGCAACTCGAAGCTCTCCCGGCGCCGCGTCGCCGAGCGCTGCCAGGGCTGGATGCCGATGCCGAATCCGCGCTCGCTCGGCGGCCGCAGGCGAACGGCCCATATCGACGGCGTCGACGATCTGCGCGCAGGGATCGCGTACCTCAAGGAGCACGCGCGGAGCGTCGGCCGCGACGTCCCGCTCGACGTCTTCTTCCCGATCGTCTGGAAGGGCGCGATCGGCACCCCGGCTTTCGACGCCGGCGCCTACCGTGCCCATCTCGAAGAGCTCGAAGCCGCCGGCGTCACCTGGGCGCTCGCGCCGGTCGGCGGCCGAACGATGCCGGAGCTGCGGCGGGCGATCGACGTCTATGCGAAGGAAGTGATTCGCGGAGCTTGATCGGCGCCGAGCGTCGGCCGATCGGCGACGCTCGGCCCGTGGCCCGATCCGCCCCGATCCCACTCTCCGGCCTATCCGCGCCCCGCCCAGATCCGGAACGGCCGCGCGAGCGCCGCCGCGAACGGCGCATCCGATGCGAGACCGTCCGCGCCAGTCGGCGGAAACTCGTCGCGCGCCGGCGCATGCCAGGTTCCGAAGATCCGGTCGAGCAGGGGGAAGTACTGCGCGAAATTGCGATCGCGATGTTCGGGCAGGCGCGAGTGATGGATGCGGTGGACCTGGGGGCCGCAGACGAAGAGCGCGAGCGGGCCGAGCGAGAGCCGCACGTTGCAGTGGGAGAAGACGAGGAAGGCGTAGGTGCCGATCAGCATGCCGAAGCCGTGGACGGGGCCCTGGTCGCCGAACAGGAGCAGGGACGGCGTCAGGACGACGATCGACTGGACGAGCATCTCGAGCCAGTAGGTCCGGAAGCTCGTGGTCGCGTTCAGCGCCGCATCCGAATGATGGAGCTCGTGGATCGCCCAGAGAGCCGGGAAGCGGTGCTGCGCTCGGTGGTACCAGTAGTAGGCGAAATCGAGCGCGACGAGGTTCGCGGCGACGAGCAGGACCGCGACGAGCGGGCTCGGTGCATGGCGGCTCGGAGCGAGTGCCGGGCCGTAGACGACCCAGAGCGCGAGGGCGGCGGATCCGAGCGTCTGGAAGAAGAAGAGATGGACGAGGTTGCGCAGGCGCCCGCGCGGACCCTGCCCCGGCTCCGCGGGACGCCAGACCTCGAAGGCGGTACAGACGAGGACGACGGCGAGCGCGGCGGCCAGCGGCTTCGCCGCGCGATCGAGCAGCGCGAGCCAGGCGTCGAGCCAGAGGCCCAGCCCGTTCGCGAGCGCGACGGGGAGCCAGCGCGCGAGCGACTCCGCGATCGGACCGCTCATGCCGACTCTTCGTCGTCTCCCGCGATCGGATCGCGGCTCGTCTGGCGCACGCGCTCGGCCGGTACGCCCAGCTCGCGCAGGAGGTAGGCGGCGAAGTCGGGCGCGTAGCCCTGCTCGGCGATCGCGAGCTCCATGCAGCGCAGCCAGGCATCGCGCTCGCGGACGCCGATGCGCAGATGCGCATGGGCGGAGGGGATGCGGATCGGACCGTATTTCGCCGAGTACAGGCTCGGGCCGTTCAGCCAGCCGCTGAGGAAGAGCGTCAGCTTGTCACGCGCCACCGTCAGGTCCCGCGGATGCATGCGGCGGATCCCGAGCGCGAAGGGCTGCTCGTCCATGTGGCGGTAGAACGCGTCGACGAGGCGCGTCAGGCCTTCTCGGCCTCCGGCCGCGCGATACGACGCATCGCCCTCGCCGTAGCGCGGGCCCGGCGCGGCGGAAGCGTCCGGAGCGGACGAGACGGTCTGGATCGACGACGCGGG
>CAUJGH010000434.1 GCA_963169575.1 Myxococcota bacterium
TCTTCGTCCCGGGCGATTTCCTGACGCCGATCAAGCGCTGGCCGCATCAGGTCCTGGCCGATCCGCGTGTGCGGATCCGGATCGCGGGAAGGATCTTTCGCTGCACGGCTCTTCGCGTGGAAGATCCCGGAATCATCGAGGCCCTGCGGCATGCGGCCGCCGAAAAATACGCGCTCGAGCCGGACGGCTGGGCGGCGCGGAGCGAGGTCTGGTGGTTCGCGCTCGGGCCGCGGCCGGAAGACGCGTCGATCAGGGCGCCGGGAGCGAATTGAGCGGCCGGCCGGCGACGCGCTCCGCCGCGAGCCGGAGATCGTCGCGCGTCACGGGCACGCCGCGCGCCAGCAGCCGCACGACGTCGTCGAGCCCCGCGGCCCCGCCGCGCGCCGCGCGGATCTCCTCGTCGACGGCCCGCAGAATCCCGACCGCCCGCGCCGTCACGGCACCGCTCGAGCGCAGCCCGTCGATGGGCCCCGCCTGCTTGCCCCATTCGGCGAGCTTCGCATGGGCCCGCTCGAATCGGCGCTCCGAGAGCGCCCCCGAGCGACGCAAGACCTCGAGCGAGTAGTACTCGGCGAGGCCTTCCACGATCCAGTCGGCGCCGGGCGCACTGCGGGCGCCCATCGCGACGTGGACGAGCTCGTGGATGAAGGTGCTCGTGCCGTTCTCGCTGATGAAGGGGCGATCTGCATGCACGAAGAGCGAATCCGGCCCGGAGAGCGCTCCGCGCCACATCGGATCCCCGGCGCTCACGACGAGCAGACGTTCGGGAAAGGCGGGAAAGATCGACTGCAGCGTCGGCAGGGTGAATCGGAAGAAGGCCAGCATGTCGAGACGACGAACGCCCTGCCCCGTCGGTCCGGCGATCGTGAGCTGCGCTCCCCCTACCTTCTCGCGCCGGATCCCGAGCTTGCCGGCCAGGATCCAGCCCGTCGGACGATCGAAGAGGCGATCGGGGTTTTCGATCGCGAAGCGGCCACTCGCATAACGCGGAAAGGGCGTCGCGACGGACCAGCCCTCGGGCAGATCGAGGGTCAGCTTCGATTGCGACCGGGTCCCGTCCTTCATGTCGAGATGAACGGGCGGGACGAGATCGTCCGCGCGGAAGAGCGCCCAGTCCTGCGTGACGCGGCCGTCGTAGCGGCCGACGTCGCGCTGGCTCTCGAGGTTCACGCGGTACTGCAGCCAGGCGTCCTTGCGCGGCGGCGTCCATTCGACCTGGTCGCCCACGACGCGGACGCTTCCCGTGCCCTTGAAATCCCGGTAGCGGCTCGGATCGATGCGCAGCTTCATCCAGCGCACCCATTCGGGATGGCTCGCGATCCGGATCCGTACGGTCGCCATCGGGTCGCCCGGCTTCAGCCAGGCGGTGTAGACGACGCGATAGGTCGCCCGTTCTTCGGACTCCCCGGTCGCCGCGGCGCGCGCGACGTACGGGCTGCCCGTCGCCGCGATCGTCAGCGCGACGAGCGCGAACGAGAGCCACGCGACGAGGTCGGCCCCGAGTCCACACGGGCGCGAAGCCGGCGCGGCGCGAAGCCGCCGCGCGATCGCGTAGAGCGGGAATCCGTCGTTCATCCTTCGCCCCGCTCGAACGTTCGCGCGAGCGGCGCATGCGCCTTGAAGCCGGCGGCGGCGACCGCCTCGCGCAGCACGCTTTCGACTCGGGGGGCGAGGGATTCGATGCAGGCCGGGTCGAAGACGGTCCAATGGGTTCCTTCGATCTCCTCGACCGAGAATCGGCCGCGGGCGAGCGGCCACCAGCCCAGGCCGGGGTCGTCGCCGGAGCGCTCCCGGGACTCCCGGGTCCGCATCAGCGCGAGCGGTAGCTGCGTCGGATGGCTCGCGTATTTGAGGTAGGCGACGTGGATCGCCCGCTGCAGGAAGGTCATGCGCTCGCCGGTGAAGCGCGTGACGATGAGCCCCTCTGCCGGCGCCCCCTCCGGACGGGCGGCCGCCGCGCGCTCGGCGCGGCGGCGGCGCTTCTTCTCGGCCCGCGCCGCCCGCCGCTCGCGCCGCGCGCGGCGCTTCGCGATGCCGCGCAGCGGATCGAGCCGTTCGCGCAGGTAGGCGAATCGCTCGCGCCGGGTCTCGAACGAGCTGTACTCGACGATCTGGCGTCCGAGCTTGCGCAGTCGGACCGGCATCCTGACGCCGGGCTTGGTCTCGGGTCGCGCCTTCGGCCTCCGCGTATCGATCATGAGGACGAGGCCGATCCGCTGCCCTTCCGCAGCCAATCGCTCGCCGAGCTCGAGCGCCAGGACGCCGCCGAACGACCAGCCCCCCAGCAGCCATTCGCCCTGGAAGTCCAGTCGGCGGACGATCGGCATCAGCTGCTCGACCCATTCCCCGGTGGTGCGCGGATACGCCTCGAGCGTCTCGAAATCGGGCGGTGCGATGGAGTAGATCGGCTGCTCCGGGCCGAGGGCGCGGGCGAGCGCCCGGAAATGCCCGCCCTCTTTGGACCAGGTGCGGATCGTGACGAGCGGCGGGCGCGTGCCGTTCGCGTTGTAGACGAGCACGTCGGCCGTAGCAGCCCGATCCCGATCGATCTCCCCGGACACGGGCACTTCGAGCAGGCTCACGCGATCCGGCGTCTTCGGAGCGCCCATGCGTCGCCCTCAGCCGCCGACCTGATACATCTCGACACGGCCCTCGCGGCGGTCGGCCGCCCCTTCGATCTGGAGGATCTGCTGGCGCTCCTCGCTGTAGCGATCACGCCGGGCGCGCCAGGTCGATTCGATCCGCTCGCGCAGCACGTCGTCCCCCGATCCGTCGCGCAGCGGGGTCCGCAAGTCGACGCCGCCCGTTCCGAACAGACAGGTCACAAGGGAGCCCTCCGTCGTGAGTCGCGCCCGGGTACAGGCGCCGCAGAAGGGCTGGGAAACGCTCGTGATGACGCCGATCTCGCCGCCGCCATCGAGATAGCGCCAACGCGCCGCGACCTCGCCGCGATAGTTGGGCACCGCCGGCTCGAGCGGCATCGCCGCCCCGATCCGCTCGACGATCTCGGCGCCGGTGACGACCTCTTCCATGCGCCATTGATTGCGCGTCCCGACGTCCATGAACTCGATGAAGCGGACAATATGGCCCGTGCCGTGGAAACGACGGGCGAGATCGACGATTCCGTCGTCGTTCACCCCGCGCTGGACGACGCAGTTGATCTTGAGCCGTTCGAAGCCCGCCGCCTCGGCGGCCCGAATGCCCTCGAGCACCCGCTCGACGGAGAACCGCTCGCCGCTCATGCGGTGGAAGATCGCGGGGTCGAGGCTGTCGAGGGAGACCGTGATGCGGCGCAGGCCGGCCCGGGCGAGCGCCTCGGCATGGCGCGGCAGCAGGCTCCCATTGGTCGTCAGCGCGAGATCGAGCTGCGGGCCGAGATTCGCGAGCTTCGCGATCAAGTCCTCGAGTCCCTGGCGCAGGAGCGGCTCGCCTCCGGTGATCCGGATCTTCTCGACCCCGAATCCGACGAAGAGGCGGACGAGGCGCTCGATCTCCTCGAAGGTCAGGATCTCGTTGCGGGGCAGGAAGGCGTATTTCTCGCCGAAGATCTCGGCCGGCATGCAGTACGGGCAGCGGAAATTGCAGCGATCCGTCACGGAGATGCGCAGATCCCGGAGCGGGCGCCCCCGCTGGTCCGACAATCCGCCGACTGGCTGTTCGAAATTGCTGGAGACCACTGGCAACCACGCGTGAAGAGGGGACGGGGCCTGGCCGGCTTGACCGCGCCGAATCGTATCGTAGGCTGCTCTACACGCACGATCCGATCCGGACGAGAAGCCCGGGTGCGCGGCCCGAACGCCCGGCGGCGTGCAGCCCCGGGCCATGGCCTGCGGGGCCGGAGCACGCCGGGATGTGCAGATCGAACGCAGCGGCCGATCGAGCGCGATCGCGACCTCTTCGCTCGACAACCCGCCGAAGAACTTCAGGTTGACGATGCGCTCGAGGTCGGCATCGAACGCGGCGAGCTTGCGCAGCGCGTCTTCGAGTTCGAGCACGTCCCCGCCGCGTTGATGGAATTGATCGACGAGTTCGTCGAACTCGAAGTCGATGGCTCGGCCTGCCGCGCGACCCGCCTTCGCGGCGCGCGCGTGATCGATCAGGATCTGCCGCATCGCCAGTGCGGCCAAGTTGAAGAAGTGCGTTCGGTCGGCGATCTCCGCGGCCTTGCCGTCGATGAGGCGCATGAACGCTTCGTTGACCAGCGCGGTCGCTTGCAAGAGGTGCGACTTGCTCTGTCCGTTCATGCTGCGTCGCGCCATGCGGTGCAACTCGGCGTAGATTGCCGGCAACAAGCGCGCTCCGGCGGCTTTGTCGCCT
>CAUJGH010000435.1 GCA_963169575.1 Myxococcota bacterium
GCGCCGTGAAGAGCGGCAGATCGAGCACCGACTTCACACCGGGCCCTGCTTCGCAGACGACCGGGATCGCATTGACGACCCGCATCGCGGTGCCCGTGATGCCCGCGGTGTTGTGGTCGCCGTCTTCGCCTTCGGGCGCGAGCTCGCAGGTGACCGACGGCGATCCCTTCACCTCGATCTTGTAGCCCGAGGTCTTGCCCGCCGAGAGCCGGTCCCAGTCGGGACCGATGTCGTCGCGCAGGCGATTGCAATGGGCGGCGACGATCATGGGCTGGCCGTCGACGATGCCCTGGACCTCGAAGCGCACGCCGGCGCAGGTCCCCTGCTCGATCCGGCCCATCTTCGTCTCGAACGTCTCGGGCGCGGGGAGCCGCTCGTAGACCTCGCGGATCTCGTCGAGCGAGACGCCGAGGGCGTCGGCGAGCATCACGACCATGCCGCCCCAGCCGCCCTTCAACATGCCCGGGCGCAGCAGCGGGGCGTCGAAGTCGAGCGGGCGGCCGAAGCCGAAGTAGACGCCGGTGAAGCCCGGGTCTTCGTAGGTCGAGTAGTCCATCAGCTCGGAGACGCGGATCGAATCCACGCGCTCGCAGACCGACGCCATCGCGAGCGGAATGACGTCGCCGGACCAGCCGGGGTCGAAGCCCGAGGTGAAGAGCGTCGTACCGCCCTCGCGACAGGCCGCCTCGAGGCGCTCGCGCAGCTTCGGGCTCGAGAACGGCGGGTAGACCAGCGAAACGATCGCCGTGTTCACGACGTTCTTGCCCGAGGCGAGGATGCGGCAGAGATCGTCGACGGTCTCGCGGATGCGCGTCTCGCCCTGCGCCATGTACGAGACGCAATCGGCCTCGAGCGCGAGCAGCGCCTCGACGTCGTTCGTCGCGCGGATGCCGGTCGGCTGCGCCAGCTCGCCGAGCTCCGCCGCGTCGCGGCCGAGCTTCGCCGGCGAGTGGGCGTGGACGCCGACGAGCTCGAGCTCGGGATGGCGGACGATCCCGCCGATCGCCTTGCGGCCGGCATTGCCCGTGCCCCATTGAATGACGCGGTAGCGCTTCGGAGCGGTCTGCTTCACGACGATTTCTTCTTGCCCTTCTTCTCGACCTTCTTCGCGCCCTTCTTCGCGCCCTTGCCGTGGCCCGTGCGATAGTCGCCGAACTTCGAGTCGCGCTTCTGGAGCGCGGCCGTCAGCTTGCCCTTGCCGGCGCCGGTCTGGCTGATGAAGTCGCCGAAGCTCTTCTGGTGGATCGCCATGGCGCAGATCTCGGTGCCCTGGCGAATGCCCTGGCGCAGGCCCATGACCTCCATCTGGCGATGCACCGCGCGCTTGTTGAGCGCGACGATGTCGGGCGGCAGCGACGCGATGCGCTGGGCCATCTCGAGGGTCTTCTCTTCGAGCTGGTCGGCGGGATAGGCGCGCGTCGCCCAGCCGCGCTGGGCGGCCTCGATGCCGTCGATCGGATCGCCGGTCAGCATCATCTCCATGCCGCGGCGCATGCCGACGAGCCACGCGTGGAACTGCATGTCGGGGACGCCGAAGCGGACGGCCGGATATCCCATCTTCGCGTCCTCGGCCATGTAGACGACGTCGCAGCCCGTCGCGAGCTCGCTGCCGCCGGCGAGGCAGTAGCCATGGACCTGCGCGATGACCGGCTTCGAGAGCTCCCAGATGCTCATCCAGGTCTCGGTGACGTGGCGCGGATACTGGCCTTCGCCCTCCGGCGTGAAGAAGGGGTATTCGACGCCCTCGTTGCCGCCGCCGAGGTCGTAGCCGGCGGAGAAGGACGGGCCGGCGCCGCGCACGATCATGACGTGCACGTCCGGATCCTGATCCGCGGCGCGCAGGGCGTGGAGGATCTGCGCGCGCAGGTCGTGGTTCAGGGCGTTGCGCTTGTCGGGGCGGTTCATCGTGATGCGGCGGACGTGGGGCGCCGGATCGTCGACGAGCAGGACGGTGTAGTCGGCGGCGGATTTCGGCCAGCTCGGGCGCAGCTTCGGCGCGGCGTTCTTGCCGGAGGCCTTCTTCGCGGCGGACTTCTTGGAACTCTTCGAGGGACTCTTCGAGGGACTCTTCGAGGGGTTGTCGTAGCTCATGGCGCGGGCGGATTCCTTTCGGTTGGAGGATGCAGCATAGACCGTTCGACTTGGCAGAGGCGAGGAGGAAAGTACGACGAGGGCGCCTCTCAGCGGATCGACGCTCCGTCGGATCGCGCGAGGCGTGCCCGGCTCGCCGACCGCGCCTCGTCCCATTCGCGCCGGACATCCGCGATCACGCGCGCTGCCGGCAGCGACTCGCGCACGAGGCTGACCGTATGCCCGGCGCTCCCGCCGCCCGAGGCGATCACGCTCGCGGTGACCCCGTTGGGCGCCTTCACCCGCGTGATGTCGTCCATGCTCGAACGCAGGATCGCCTCGCGCCATTCGGGAGATGCGCCGCTCTCGGGACAAGCGATCAAGCGGGTGCCGAACATTCCCGCATCACAGCCGAGCGCGATCGCGCTCCAGAGCGCCGCCCCATCGGCCATGCCGCCGGTCAAGACGAGCGGACCGTCGTAGAAGGCCCGAACCGCCCGGGCGAACGCCATCGGGTTGGCCCAGCCCGTATGGCCCCCCGCTCCAGCGGCCAGCAGCACGAGTCCGTCGGCGCCGGCGGCGAGCGCCTTGCGCGCATGGGCCTCGGAGGCGACGTCGGCGAGCACGAGGCAGCGCGCGGCTTGCAGCGGAGCGAGGACGGGGGCGGGACTGCCGACGCTCGTGATGACGAGCGGCACCCGCCGCCGCGCGACGCAGGCGACGTCCTCGGCCAACCGGGTGTTCTGCTTTCCGACGATCAGGTTCGCGCAGACCGGCCCGGACGAGCCGGCCGCCGGCAGACCGCGCCGAGCTTCGGCCTCGATCGCGTCGAACCATCGCTCGAGCTCTTCGATCGACGCGCAGTTGCTGGTCGGAAACGCGCCGACCACCTCCGCCGCGCAGGCAGCCGCTGCGAGCGCCGCCGTCGAGACCGCCGTCATCGGCGCCGCGATCATGGGAAACGGGAGCGACGGGAGGAGATCCCGGGCGGGAAAGCGGCTCATCGAAGGGTTCCTTCTCCGGACCGGTGGCCCCTCCATCCGAAGCCGGATCCGGCCCGACCGGGGCCGGATGCGGCCGGCCACGCTAGCGTGGCGGCGGCCCTGCGTCGCAGGGATCCCGATCTCCGGTTCGCCGGCCTCGCCAGGAGCGCAGCCCATGAAGCGAAGAGCCCTGATCACCGGCGCCTCCGCCGGTCTCGGCGTCGAGTTCGCCGATCAGCTCGCTGCGGAGGGGATCGACCTGCTGCTCGTCGCGCGGCGCAAGGACAAGCTCGAAGCCGTCGCCGCCGATCTGCGCGCCCGCCACGGCGTCGACGTCGCGATCTTTCCCGCCGATCTCGCCGATCGCGACGCGCCGCGGGAGATCTTCGACTTCGCTCGCGGCGCCGGCCTCGACGTCGACTATCTCGTCAACAACGCGGGCAGCGCGGGTCCGAACCTGCTCGAGGAGCCCGAGTGGGCGCCGCAGGCGGCGTTCCTCGAGCTGATGATGCTGTCGGTGGCGCAGATGTGTCATTGGTTCGTGCCGCCGATGAAGGCGCGCAACTTCGGCCGGGTCGTCAACGTCGCCTCCTTCG
>CAUJGH010000436.1 GCA_963169575.1 Myxococcota bacterium
AACCTGAAATGGTTCAATCGCTACGGTGCCGACGCAGACGAGATCGCCCGCTACTACGTCGCGCGGCTGCCCGTGCTCGCCGCGCGCGTGATCCCGATGGCACTGCTGATCGCGGTCGCGCTGACGATCAGCCTGCTCGGCGCCAACGGCGAGCTGCTCGGCATGCGCGCCTGCGGCATCCCGATCCTCCGGATCCTGGCGCCGGTCTGGATCCTGTGCGCGCTCGCCGTGCCGGCGGATCATCTGCTCGCGAACGAGCTCGTTCCACGCTCGAGCGGGCGCGCGAAGGAGATCAAGCGTACGGAGATCAAGAACCAGGGCGATGCGCCGCGGGAAGCGCGGGAGCGGGTCTGGTACCGCGTCGGAAAGATGATCCACGAGATGGAACGTCTCGACCTGCTGAGCGGCCTCGCGAGTTCCGTGACGCTCTACGAGCTCGACAAGGGGGGCCTGCCGGTCCGCCGGACGGACGCGAGCGGTGCGCGTTATGTCGGTGACGGCAACTGGCTCCTCGACGAGCCCCGCAGCGTCGAGCTCGACGGCGAGGGGCGGCTCGCCCGGACGCCGAAACCCGGGCGCGTCGTCCAGTTCGGCGAGGAGGCGCCGGCGGAGATCGAGACCGCCGACCTGACGCCGGCCGAGCTGCGCGCGGCGATCGCGGATCCCGATCTCGAGGGCCCGATCGCCCTCGCCTATCGAACGGATCTCCAGATCAAGATCTCGGCGCCTTTCGCCTGTCTCCTGCTGCCGCTGATCGCGCTCTTCTTCTCCGCGACGGGCCCGCCCTTTCCGCGGCCGGTCCAGACGCTGATCGCGAGCGCGATCATCGCCGTCGCGCACGCATTCGCGACGAGCTTCGCCGGCTCGATGGGCCACGGCGGGACGCTCTCCCCCTGGCTCGCGGGCTGGGGACCTTCGATCCTGTTCGCGATCGCCGCCGCCCTGATGGGCATCCGCCTCCGGATCCGCTCGCGAACCGCGGGATAGCGACGGGCGCATCTGATAAAGTCGCGCCGTCGTGCGGGCCCCGAGCGCGCGGCGAACTCCGATCTTCGGGATGGATCCGCAGGTCGCGGTTCCGCGGGACGGGAGCAGGATTGCCGAGTCGATCGCGAGACGGGACGAGCCCGCCGCTCGTCTGGCTCTTGATGGGTGACCGTGCGGGCGACAACTCCCAGGTCATGGGCCTCGGAGAAGCCCTCGGCTGGCCCCTCGTCCAGAAGCATTTCGTCTACACCGTCCACGAAAAGCTCGTGAACCTCCCGTTCGGGGCGCATCTGCTCGGCGTCGACCGCGCGCGTTCGGACGCCGTCGAGGCGCCGTGGCCCGACCTCGTGATCTCGGCGGGACGGAAGAACGAGCCGATCGCCCGCTACATCCGCGCGCAGGCGAAGGCCGAGACGGGCAAGACTGTGCGCCTGATCCATTGCGGGCGGCCGTGGGCGAAGCCCTCGACCTGGGATCTCGTCGTGACGACGCCCCAGTACCGGCTCCCCCAGGATCCGAACATCCTCCACAACGACACGCCCCTCCATCGCGTGACCCGCGCCCGCCTCGACGAGGCCGCGCGCGCCTGGGAGGCTCGCGTCGCGCATCTGCCACGGCCGCGGATCGCCGTGCTCGCCGGGGGCAACTCCGGTCCCTATCCCTTCGACCGCGCCTCGGGCACGCGGCTCGCGGCGATGCTCGAGACCCTCGTCGGCGAGGTCGGCGGCTCCCTCCTCGTCACGACGAGCGCGCGGACGCTCGAGGAGACGACGGAGGCGCTCTTCGACGGAATCGACTCGCCCTCGATCCTCTATCGCTGGAAGAAGAACGATCCGGACAACCCCTTCTTCGCCTTCCTCGGGCTCGCGGATCGCGTCGTCGTGACGGCCGACAGCGTCTCGATGATGACCGAGGCCTGCGCGACGGGAAGGCCCGTCTATCTCTACGACACGGGCGAGGGTCGGACGTCGATGAAGCGCAATCCCTGGCTCGACGGCGAGGAGGAGGAGCCCGGCGGATCCCGCCGCTCCCTCGACCGCTGGCATCTCAAGGCCTGGATCTACCGCCTGACGATGCGGCTCGGGCCGCAGCGCCTGACGCGCGACATCCGCATCGTCCAGCAGCTGCTCGTCGCGACCGACCGCGCCATCTGGCTCGGCGACGGTCATCCGAAGGGCGAGTATCGACCGCTCGAGGACATGCCGCGGACGGTGGCGCGGGTTCGCGCGCTCTTCCCCGAGTAGCCGCTTCGCGTCAGGCCGCGCGCGATGCGAGGCGGTCCATGACCTCGAAGGCGTCGTGCCGGACGTGGTTCTGCTTCATCTCTTCGCGGATGAACGATTCGTCGACGATGCCCTGATCGACGCATTCGCGAAGCAGGCCGAAGAAGAACGCCTCCTGGTTCGGATCCGGATGCGAGCGGTAGTTCCCGACGAAGGCGTAGTCGCCGAACATCTTGCGGCGCGCGCGCAGGACCCAGCGGATCGGCGGGAAGATCCGGTACTTCTCCGCAGGCACGAAGTCCGCGGGCAGACCGGCCTTCCAGGGCTGGGTCTGACGCTTGGTGTTGTGGATCAGCTTGGTCTTCGCGGTCAGCCTGTCGAAGTCGTTCCATTCGTTCTCGAAGAGCCCGATCGTCGCGCGATCCTCGTTCTTGAGACCGATCCAATCGGCGTAGTCGAGCTTGCGTTCGAAGAGCGAGTCGAACTGTTCGCGGCATCGCCAATGCTTCAGCTTCGCGCAGTCGAGCAGCATCACGCTGGTCGCGAGCACGCCCTCGAGCCGCTTCGCGCCCGACCGGGGCCGGCAGAAGATCGCCTTGCCCTGCATGTCGCGCTCCAGCAGCTCCATCACGTCGCCGACCGCGAAGACGTCCGGATCCGTGACGACCGCCCGCCCGCGGTAACCCATCCGCTCGGGCGGCATGAAGCGCAGGGGCGTGAAGGACTGGAGGTCGTCGTTGCGCCAGACCCGCGAGGCGCCGTCGCGCAGGTATTCGCGGCCTTCGTATTCGGCGAAGAAGGGGAAATCGCGGTGTTCGATGAGCTCGACGTCGAAGGCGTCGGGCCGCGCGGAATTTCGCTTCATCGAATAACGGGAGACGAGCGCGCCGAGGATCTGTTTGTGGTTGGTGTGGATGAAGACGGTCGGGCGATCGCTGGGCTGCATGTCTGAATCCCCCTCTGGATCAGGGAAGTCGGCGGTTCGGGCAGAAGCTATCACACGCCCGCGGACGGTCCGGGCGCCAGCCGTCGGATCCGTTCGACGATCCGCTCGAGATCTTCGCCGGCCGCCCCCGCCTTCGGCGCGACGCGCGGCTCGCCGAGCCAGCTCGCGAGCCCGCGTTCGACGAGGCGGCGCGGAATCGCGGAGAGATCCCGCGAATGGATCGGCAGGCCGAGGCGATGGCTCGTGCGGGCGAGCAGCCCGCCGGCCGGAATCGGATCGCGCCTCGCGTCGAATGAGCGCAGCCACCCGAATCGCTCGAGCAGCCGTTCGAATCGTCCGACGTCGCAGGCGAGCGGGGCGAGCGCGAGCGATTTCCCGACGTCGACGACCTCGACCATCATCGAAGGGCTGTCGGTCGTCACGACGAAATGCTCCGCCAGACCGAGCAAGGCGAGGTAGGGATTCTCCTCTGCCGGAGCGGCGGCATCGAAGACGTGCAGGCGGACGCCGCCCGGACACTCGCGCTCGAGCCAGGCCACGACATCGGGCGGCGTCCTGCGACTCGTCGTGACGTAGAGCGATCCGCCGGTGCGGGCGACGTCCGCGAGAGTGCCGGCGAGCAGCTCGCGGACGGCGGGGACGTCGAGGCGCAGACCTCCGGTCGGGCCTCCGATCATCAGGGCGGTGATCGGGCGGGGCAGATCGCGCAGCCGCGCCGCCCAGGCCCCGGCGGCCGACGCGATGCGGCCCGCGTCGACGTGCATGAGCGGCAGATCGTGGACGACGATGTTGGGCGCCGGTGCCGTGACGTAATGCGAGGCCGCGACCATCAGATCGAAATCGCCTCGGCGATGCCGCGGCATGCCGACCATCACGATGCGCGTCCGCCCGCCCGATGCGCGCTTGATCCAGAGCGCGACGCACGCGAGACGACGCCCCGAAGCGAAGACGACGTCGGGCCACGGCGCCGCGAGCGGATCGGAGCGGCCGCGGTCGAGATGCGAGAGGCTCGGCCGGATGCGCGGCTTGCCCTTCTCCCAGCGCGGCAGGACGACGATCCGCTTCGATTCGGCGGGCCAGCCGACCGCGCGCTGGAGGTTCAGGACCTGGGCGTTGTCCCCCGGCTTCTGGCCGAGCAGGATCCAGACACGGGGGCCCGCACCGCCCGATCCCTGCTGTCGCGACTGCTGATCGTCCGTCATGCGCGCATGCCCGGCGCGCAGCGTACCACCTCGCACCGCGGGCGGGACCGGGGCCGCGTCGGCACGCGGCGCGCCGCGCCTAGACCACGCGCTAGACCACGCGCGAGCCGGGCAGCTTCGACTCGAGCTCGCGCAGCAGGGCGCGGGCGTCGTCGAAGGCCTCGCG
>CAUJGH010000437.1 GCA_963169575.1 Myxococcota bacterium
GACATCGTCTTCGTCGAGCTGCCCGCCGTCGGCGCGACGACCGAGGCGGGAATGCCCTTCGGCACGATCGAATCGGTGAAGGCCGTCTCGGATCTCTTCGCACCGCTCGCCGGCGAGGTCCTCGCCGTCAACGACGCACTCGTCGACAAGCCCGAGCTCGTCAACGAATCCTGCTACGACCGCGGCTGGCTGATCCGGCTGCGCCCGAGCGACCCCGCGCAGCTCGCGGCTCTGCTCGACGCCGACGCCTATCGCCAGTCGGTCTCGGAGCGCGACGCCTAGCCGTCGATCCGGCCCGGAACGTCCCGGGTCTCAGGCCTGCTCGGATTCCCGCGCGATGCGCTGACGGGCGACCGTCGACCACGGCCCCTGCGGATCGATCTGCAGATAGCGGCGCCAATGGCGACACGCCGGCCGCATGCGTTCCAGCTTCTCGTAGAGCAGTGCCAGGTTGATGTGCAGGTCCGGGTAGAGCGGATCGGTCGCGAGTGCCCGGCGATAGAGCGCGAGCGCCTGCTCGTCCTCGCCCGCCTCCTCGAGCACGTTCGCGAGATTGAAATTCGCCTCGACGTGATCCGGAGCGCGCGAGAGGCAGGCCTCGAAGGCGCGGCGCGCCGACGCCCGCTGGCCCTGGTTGTACCGGACAGCTCCGAGATTGCAGTAGGCGTCGGCGTACTCCGGATCGAGCTCGATCGCCTTTTCGTAGGCGAGCGCCGCCTCCGCCCATTGGCGCGGATCGACGTCGAGCTCGCAGCCCTTCTCGAACCAGCCGATCGCATCGGCCAACGCCGGCACGGCCTCGCGACCGCCGCCGCCATCGCGCTCGGGAAGCGGCCGCACCGGTGCCGTCGACGGTTCCGCCGCCCCGGCGAACTCGAGCAGCAGCTGACCGCCCGCTTCCTCGAGACGACCGTCCCGCCGCAGCACGATCTTCTCCGATCCCTCCGACGCGAGCCGCAGCGCGCTCGCCGGTTCGGCGAGATCGGGCAGGCGATCGCGCAGAAGCTCGAGATCACGCCGGATGCGCTGGAGCGGAATGCCGCGATCGATCATCGAGACGATCGCGCGCAGGACGACGAGATCGCGAAACCCGTAGCCGTCGTCCTCGCCGAGCGCCGCCTTCGACGCGACCAGTCGCGTCTTGCGCCAATAACGCAGCCGGCGCGGAGACACCTTGAGGATGCGAGCGACATCGCCGAGCGAGTAGTCCGTCACGCGTTCAGCATGGCACGTCGCGCGCGAACTGGGAACGAGAAAGATTTCGAAAGCCGACGGCATCCGAGAACGATCCGACTATTCTCGGACACGGCGAGGTTCCCGCAGCTGGTGCTCGGCCCCGACTTCAAATCGGGTGTGGATCGCTTCGCGGCGATCCAGGCGGGTTCGATTCCCGTCCCTCGCCGCCATCCGATCGCGGGCAGCCCGCCGTTCGGCGATCCTCATGCCCGCCGATCGCGTTCGAACCAGGAGCGAAGCGCCCGGCCCGTCAGCGATGCTTCGCAGCGCGCGATCGTCTCCGGCGTACCCTCGGCGACGAGACGTCCGCCCTCCGGTCCGCCGCCGGGACCGAGATCGATCACCCAATCCGCCTGCGCGATCACGTCGAGGTCGTGCTCGACCACGAGTACGCTCGCTCCCCCTTCGATGACCTCGTCGATGCAGCGCAGCAGGACCTGCGTATCGCTCGGATGCAGGCCCGTCGTCGGCTCGTCGAAGACGTAGAGCGTTCGTCCGGCCCCCTCGATCAGCGCCTGCCCGAGCCGCAGTCGCTGATATTCGCCCCCGGAGAGCGTCGAGAGCGGCTGCCCGAGCGAGAGATAACCGAGCCCCACCCGCGCGAGCGGGCGCAGCCGCGAAACGATCTTCGCATCCTCGGCGAAGACCTCGCAGGCCTCCTCGATCCCGAGCGCGAGCACGTCCACGATCGAGCGACCATCGAGTCGGATGTCGAGCACGTCCCTGCGGTACCGCCGGCCCGAGCAGTCCTCGCACGGAACCCGAAGATCGTCGAGAAATTGCATGTCGATCGCGATCTCGCCGGTGCCTTCGCAGGTCTCACAGCGTCCGCCTGCGACGTTGAACGAGAAATAGCCGGCAGCGAGACCCCGGGCACGCGCCTCGCGCGTCTGTGCGAAGCGCTGCCGGATCGCGTCGAACGCCTTCGTCACGGTCGCCGGATTCGAACGCCCCGTCCGCGCGCCGGGCGACTGGTCGACGAGCACGATCGAATCGAGCTGCGAAGTGCCCGAGAGGATTCCGCGGCGGCCGCCCTCTCCGGCGGCTGCGGAGCCCGCGGTCGGCGACGCCGAGCCCGCGCGTCGCGCAAGTCCGGGCACGAGGATCTCGCGCACGAGCGTCGACTTCCCGGCGCCCGAAACACCCGTCAAGGCGACGAGTCCCCGCAGCGGCAGCTCGACGACGAGGTCGCGCAGGTTGTGGATCCGGCCCGTCGCGAGTCGCAAGCGGGGCGTGGCCGAGAGATCGCGCCGGCGGCGCAGCTGCGATCGATCCGTTCCGACGAGGGCACGGCCCGTTCGCGAATCGGGATTCGCGCGCAGCGACGCGACCGTCCCCGCGGCGACGATCTGCCCGCCGAGCCGGCCTGCGCCCGGGCCGAGATCGATGACGTGATCGGCGGCCTCGATCAAGGCGAGCGCGTGTTCGACCACGACGACCGTGTTGCCCTGATCGCGGATCGCCTCGAGCACCCGCAGCAGCCGGGCGAGATCTGCGGCATGGAGTCCGACCGAAGGCTCGTCGAGCACGTAGAGCGAAGCCGTCAGGCTGCCGGCGAGCGCCGTCGCGAGCTGGATGCGCTGCGCTTCGCCGCCCGAGAGCGTTCGCACCGGCCGATCGAGGGCGACATAGCCGAGACCGACGGCATGAATCGTGCGCAGCCGGCCGCCGACCAGCTCGAGCAGGCGGCGCGCCGCTTCGCCGAGCACGAAGCGCTCCTCGAGATCTTCGATCCAGACGAGCAGCTCCGCCAGCGTCGAGCGGCCGAGGTCCGCGAGCGACCGTCCCTCGATCCGTACGGCCCGGGCCGCCTCGGAGAGCCGCGTCCCCTCGCAATCCGGGCAGGGGACATAACGCCGATTGCGCGCGAGCTGGACGCGCGCCTGGACCTTGTAGCGCCGCCCCTCGAGCCACTCGAAATAGTCCGCGACCCCCTCGAACCGCCCGTCCCCCGCCAGCACGAACTGCCGCTCCGCTTCCGCCAGCGAGGCGAACGGCTTGCCGACGTCGATCCCAGCGGCGCGGCAGCCGTCGAGCAGCCATTTCTTCCAGCCGCGCGTCGAGCGGGTCGAGAAGAGCGCGATCGCATCCTCCGCGAGACTCTTCGTGGGATCCGGAACCACGCGCTCCCAATCGATCTCCGCGACGCGCCCGAAGCCCTCGCAGGCGGGACAGGCACCGAGGGCGTTGTTGAACGAAAAGAGCCCCGGACTCGGCTCCGGAAATCGCCGCGCGCAGCGATTGCAGGTCCGGCCTTCGCGATAGACCCGCGCATCCGCTTGCGCTGCGCCCGCGACCCGAACGACGAGCTGGCCCCCGCCCCTGACGAACGCCTGGGAAACCGCCTCGATCAGCCTTCCCCGTTCGCCTTCGCCCGCGCGCAGCTCGAGCCGATCGATCAGGATCCACCACGGCCGCTCGGCCGACGGCTTCTGGCGCGGCGTCGTCTCGAGCAGATCGACGACCTCTCCGGCCTCGGAGAGCAGCCGTGCGAAGCCCTCCTTGACCAGCGCGTCGCGGACCTCGCCCGCCCTGCCCTTGCCGGCGCGCAGGGGCGCGAGGATCTGCACGCGTTCGCCTGCGGCCTCCGCAGCGATCCGCTCGGCGGTCGCGACGATGCCGCCGGCGTCGACGATCTCGTCACAGGCCGGACAGACGGTGATCCCGCAGCGGGCGAAGAGCATTCGCAGCGGGTCGAGGACCTCCGTCGCGCTCCCGACCGTCGCCCGCGCGTTCGTCGCGCCGCCGCGCTGCTCGATCGCGATCGCGGGGGGGAGATTCGAGATCGAATCGACCTCGGGTCGCGGCAATCGCTCGAGGAATTGACGCGCGTAGGCGGAGAGCGAGCCGACATAACGTCGCTGTCCCTCGGCGTAGAGCGTGTCGAAGGCGAGCGTCGTCT
>CAUJGH010000438.1 GCA_963169575.1 Myxococcota bacterium
CGCCTCGCGATCGATCGATGCGACCTCGTCGGGCATTCGTTCGGCGGGATGGTGGCCCTGCGTTTCGCGCTCGCGTCGCAGGCTCGACTCGACTCTCTCCTGCTCGTCGGGACCGCGCCCTTCGCGCCGACCGCCTTTCGCGCCGAGACCTTCGAGAAGAGCGGAGAGCTCGCGATCGCGCGCGGGATGCCCTTCCTGCAGGCACGCATCGAGGAGCGGGCGCGCGCGAGCGACGCGAACGACGGCGCACGGCGCATCGGCGAGCGCTGGAGCGACGACTACTGGGCGCACCATCGCCACCGCTTCCGCTCGATGGACCCCGTCGCCTATCGAGAGCTCGGTCTCGCGATGGTGGGCCAGGCGCCGCTCGAGGAGCGCCTCGGCGAGCTCTCGCTTCCGGTGGGCGTGATCATCGGCGAGTACGATGCGGATTTCCTGTCGGGCTCGGCCCGGCTCGCGGCAGGCATCTCCGGCAGCATCCGCTGCGAGATCCCGGACGCCGGGCATCATCCCCACCGCGAGAATCCGGATGCCTTTCTCTCGGCCGTCTCGAGCCATCTCGATCGCGTCCGGTCGGCATCTCGCGCCGCGGCCCGCCTCGCCTCCCCGCCCGCATAGAGCCCGGCCCGCAGGGAAACACCTCCTTTCGGGCCCGGGGCACATCGGATTCCCGTCGGGAATCGACTTCCTGCGCGCGAATTCGCGGCGCATCCCGATTTCGCTCGTCGGGAGACACTCTTTCATGTTACAAGGGAAGGACTCTGGGAAGAGCGCGATACCGGGCCCATCCGCTGTCGCGGCCGCGCCATGCGAAGCCGCCCATCCGGACGGATTCGAAGGGCGAGCAACACTGCGCAGTGGACCCGGGTCCATGCGCGGAACGGGGAGTCGGACTCCATGCCCGAGCGATCGATCTTCATCTTCTTGCTGGGCGCGCTGCTCGCGAGCGTCCTGCCGGCGGCGAGCGTCTCGGCGCTCCCGATCGGGTTCGGCTGCATCACGGGCAACGTCGCGGGCGACTGCGCGATCGGAGAGGCACAGCTCGCCGTCGAGGTGACGGATCTCGGAAGCGGGCAGGTCCTGTTCACCTTCTCGAACGCCGGCCCCGCCGCCGCGTCGATCACCGACGTCTATTTCGACGACGGAACGCTGCTCGGCATCGCGGGCCTGATCGATTCGGACGACGATGCCCTCGGCGTCTTCGGCGACGCGGGCGTGGACTTCTCCCAGGACGCCTCGCCGCCCGACCTGCCCGGCGGCAACACGGTGGGATTCCAGGTGACGGCGGGCTTTCTCGCGGACTCGGATCCGCCGGCCCAGCCGAACGGCGTCAATCCCCTCGAAACGCTCGGCGTGGTATTCAATCTGCAGCTCGGCGGGACCTACGCCGACCTCGTGAGCGAGCTCGCTTCCGGCGAGCTGCGGATCGGCATCCACGTCCAGGGATTCGCGACCGGCGGGAGCGAGAGCTTCGTGAACCTGCCGGTTCCGGAGCCGGGAACGGCAGCGCTGCTCGGACTCGGCCTCTCGCTGCTCGGGTTGCGGCGACCGAACTGATCGGGTTTTGTTCCCCGCGCCCGATCACCGGGCGCGGGGGAGCCGACAGCATGTCCGACAGCCTGAACATCCGTCCGCTGGCAGGCTCCCTCGGCGCCGAGGTCCGCGGCATCCGGCTCGGCGAGATGAGCGACGCCGAATGGCGCTCCGTCCGGGCCGCCTGGCTCGAGCATCTCGTCCTCTTCTTTCCCGACCAGCATCTCTCCCATGCCGAACACGTCGCGCTCGGGCGACGTCTCGGCGAGATCGAGATCCATCCCTTCATCCCGAAGGTCTCCGAGCAGTTCCCCGAAATCGTCGTGCTCGACAGCGACAAGGGCGCACGCGCCGATACCTGGCATACCGACGTGACCTTCAGCGCGACCCCCCCGATGGCCTCGATCCTCAGCATGGTCGTCTGCCCGGAGCGCGGAGGCGACACGCTCTGGACGAACCAGCACCTCGCCTACGAGACGCTCTCGGATCCGATCCGCGAGCTGGTCGACGGTTTGACGGCCGTCCATCATGCGGCGCCGTTCGGCCGGCCCGAGGTGCGGGCCGAGCATCCGGCCGTCCGCATCCATCCCGAGACCGGCCGCCGCTCCCTGTTCGTGAACCGTACGTTCACCTCGCATTTCAAGCAGCTGAGGCGCTCCGAGAGCGACGTGCTGCTCCGCATGCTCTGCGACTGGTCGGAGCAGCCGGCATTCCAGGTCCGCTACCGCTGGTCGAAGGGCGCGGTCGGTCTCTGGGACAACCGGGCAACGATGCATTTCGCGATCAACGACTACCAGGAACCGCGCGTCATCGAGCGAGTCACGGTCCTCGGCGACGTCCCGACCGGGCCGCCGCCGCGCTGGGAAGCGTTCCAGTACGACGCCCATTCCACCGGCTCGAGCACGGTGACCGCGATGCCTTCGAAGGGAATGGCGACGGATCCGCGCACGAACTCGATCGCGAAGCCCGCATGATCTCGTCGACCGGCTGGGGCCATGCAGCGCCCATCCTGCTGCTCTGCGCGTCGAATCTCTTCATGACCTTCGCCTGGTACGGCCATCTCAAGTACCGCAGCGCCCCGCTCCTGCTCGTCATTCTCGTGAGCTGGGGCATCGCATTCGTCGAGTACTGCCTCGCAGTCCCCGCGAACCGGTTCGGCCGCGAGCTCTACTCCGCAGCGGAGCTGAAGACGATCCAGGAGGTCGTGACCCTCGTCGTCTTCGCGCTCTTCTCGTGGCTCTACCTGAACGAGCCGCTGCAGTGGAACCACGCCGTCGGATTCCTGCTGATCACGGCGGGCGCGGCGGTGGTGTTCCTCGGGAGGCCGACCTAGCCTCGAACTTTCGGCGCGAGCTTTGCCTCGAGGTCGTAGGTGTCGGCGCCGGTGACGACGACGTCGGCGAACTCGCCGACCGGGAGCTTCGCACCGCCCCGAATCCGGACGATTCCGTCGATCTCCGGCGCATCGGCCTCGCTGCGCGCGATCGCGAAGTCGCCCTCGACCGCGTCGACGAGGACGCGCAGCTTCCGACCCTTCTTCTCCGCGAGCCGCTTCGCGCTGATCTGTGCCGCGCGCTCCATGAAGCGCGCGTGGCGCTCCTGCTTCAATTCCTCGGGCACCGCCCCCGCGAGCGCGTTCGCCGCCGCTCCTTCGACCGGGGAGTAGGGAAAGCAGCCGACACGATCGAGCTGGGCCTCGCCGAGCCAGTCGAGCAGCTCCTCGAAGTCGTCGTCGGTCTCGCCGGGGAAGCCGACGATGAACGTGCTGCGCAGGGTCAGATCCGGCAGATCGGCCCGCCAGCGACGGATCCGTTCGAGGGTATTCGCCGAGCTCGCCGGCCGCTTCATGCGGCGCAGGACGCGCGTGCTCGCGTGCTGGAAGGGAATGTCGAGATAGGGGAGCACGCGTCCCTCGGCCATCAAGGGGATCACGCGGTCGACATGGGGATAGGGATAGACGTAGTGGAGCCGGATCCAGATCCCGAGCTCGCCGAGCGCTTCCGCGAGGCCTTCGAAGCTCGCCTTGCGCGATCGCCCGCCCCATTCACCGGATGCGTGCCGGAGGTCGACGCCGTAGGCGCTCGTATCCTGGGAGATGACGAGCAGCTCGCGCACGCCCGCCTTCGCGAGCCGCTCGGCCTCGCGCAGCACGTCGGCGATCTCCCGGCTCACGAGGTCGCCGCGCATCGAGGGGATGATGCAGAAGGTGCAGCGGTGATTGCAGCCCTCGGAGATCTTGAGATAGGCGTAGTGGCGCGGGGTCAGCTTCACGCCCTGCGGCGGGAGCAGATCGAGGAACGGATCGTGGACGGGCGGCAGATGGGCGTGCACCGCGCCGACGACCGATTCGTAGGCCTGGGGCCCGCTGATCGCGAGCACGTTCGGATGGCGCGCGAGGATCTTTTCGGGCTGCGCGCCGAGGCAGCCGGTGACGATGACCTTGCCGTTCTCGGCGAGCGCTTCGCCGATCGTCTCGAGCGATTCCTCGACGGCGGCGGTGATGAATCCGCAGGTGTTCACGACGACGAGATCGGCGTCCGCATACTGCGCGGCGGTCTCGTAGCCCTCGGCGCGCAGCTGGGTCAGGATGCGCTCGGAGTCGACGAGCGCCTTCGGACAGCCGAGGCTCGCGAAGCCGATGCGCGGCGCGCGCGGCGGCACCGGCTTGCGGGGCTGCGCGGGGCGAGGGGGACGAGAAGAGCGGGGCGAGCGAGGGGTCGGCGGCATGACGGGCGGCAGGGTACGGCCTGCGTCGCCGGACCGCGAACCCACCGCGTCGTCGTCGGATCGTCGCGCGCGGATCGAAGCGGCCGATTCCCGCGGGACTCGCTTCTTTTATAGGGGGGTCGCGGACTTCGGTGCCCCCAGCGCCCCGTGCTCCCGGGCCTTCCGATCCGGCCGGCCCGCTCCAGTCCGGCCCGCCGCCCGCCGCCCGCCGGAAGCTGGGACGACCCCCGACATCGCGATAGGCTCGCGCCCGCCGAGGAGGCCCGCGTGACCGAACATCATCCCGACGACCGCTTCCATCCCCCGACCAGCGACGACCCGTTCTGGACCGAGACCTGCTGGTTCACCTTCGCCGTCCCCGAGCGCAGGCTCTCCGGCCAGCTCTACCCGTTCTTCCGCCCGAACCAGGGCGTGACCTCGGGCGGCGCCTTCTTCTGGGATCCCTCCGGCTCGCAGATCTGGAACTGCCTCTACGCGAAGAATCTCTGGCACCTCCCGATTCCGAAGGGCCAGGACCTGACCGACATCCACCTCGCGAACGGCATCCACTACCGCTGCCTCGAGCCGCTCTCGCGTTATGCGCTCGACTACGTCGATCAGGACGCGAACGAGGTCGAGGTGCATCTGACCTTCGACGCGATCTGCGAGCCCAACTACCTCGGCGGAGGCCATCTCGACCAGCCGGGCCGCTACCGCGGCACGATCCGGATCGCGGACGAGACGATCGCGGTCGACGCCTTCGGCATGCGCGACCGCTCCTGGGGCGTTCGCTCGCAGATCGGTGACGCGCTCCATCCCGGCTCGCCGATGAAACGCGGCGGCTACACCTACGCCTCGATGTCCGAGCGCGACGCCTGGCATACGATCACAGGCGACTTCGGCAGCGGCTACGTCTCCATCCACGGCTTCCTGCTGCGCGACGGGATCTGGTCGAAGCTCGTCGAGGGCAAGCGCGAGGTGCTCGAGCGGGCGGACCATTGTCCGACGCGGGTCCGCATCACGGCGAAGGACGCTCTCGGGCGCACGCTCGAGGCCGAGGGCCGAACGCTCAACCGGATCGGCGTCCACCTCAATCCGAACTTGTGGACCTGGAACTGTCTGACCGACTGGCAATGGGACGACGGCAAGCGCGGATTCGGCGAGGACCACGACAACTGGAGCGCCTCGGCCTTCCGCCGTTTCGCCCGGGGCGAAGGCTGAAGAGCCCGGAGTGCAGCGGCCTCGCGCGCGGCACGAAGGCCTGCGCGTGTACGGGGGTGCGCTGGTGTGCGCGCTGCCGGGATCCGCAGGTCCGCCGCGAGCACGGCATGGACGAGCCGCTCGTCCTGCCGGAGTGGCTCCTCGCGCGCTCGCCGCGGCGGACGTTCGCGTTCGATCCGGCATCGCAGTGCGCGCCCGGCCTGCCCGCCTTCTCGGGCTTGCGCGTCTACACGGGCGCGCTCTCGGAAGCCGAAGCCGCGGAGCTGCTCATCGAGATCGAGCGGCGCCCGTTCCTTCCCTCCCAGAGCGGCAAGCAGAAGCAGCATTTCGGGCCGCGCTTCAACTTCGTGCGTCGCCGGATGAACGTCGACCGCTTCGCGGGCCTGCCGGCCTCCGCGCATCGGCTCGAATCCCGCCTGCGCGCATGCGTGGCGCGCGATCGCGCCGGCGACCCGGCGGATCTCGCGCGCTGCCGCGCGGCACTCGCCGACTACGCGACGACCGACGTGTTCGTTCTGCGTTATGTCGAGTCGGAGCGCTCGAACCTCGATTTCCACGTCGACGACCTGCACGCCTACGGCGAAGCCATCCTCGACGTCTCTCTCGACTCGGACTCGATCCTCTCGTTCCTCGGGCCCGAGCCCGGCCCGGCGGATCCCGGCGACGGTCGGGCCTGCGTCCGCGTTCCCCTGCCGGCGCGCTCGATCGCCGTCGTCTACGGCGCAGCGCGCTTCGCCTGGCAGCACGCCATCCTGGCCAGCGACGTTCGCGGCATCCGCACGAGCATCACGCTGCGAACCCTGGCGCCGGCCCTGCGCGAGACGCCCGCCGGCCAGCAGGTCCTCGCCCGGGCGGCGCAGCACGTCTAGCGCGGGGCGTTCCCATCGATCGCCCGCTCCGCGGCGACTGCCCGCACCGCCGGAGCGACCCACCCTTCCCGCCCCGATCCGCAACCACGACCCGCTTCCGCGAACGCGCGCCCTGGCTCGCCGGCTCGCCGGGCTCGGCCCGTTTTCGGCCTGTTCGGCCGGACGCCGCTCCCGATCCGGGTTGCCATGCGCCCGCTCGCCGCGCAGACTGACGAGCCTCCCTACACCGGAACCCGGAGCCCCCCATGGCCCCCTGGCATTACGACCGTCTGAGCGCGCAGGACAATTCCTTCCTGCTGATGGAACGCGGCAACGTCCGCATGCACGTCGCCTCGACCAACATCTGCGACGTCGGCCCGCTGCGGACCGAGTCGGGCGGCATCGACATCGAGCTCGTCAAGCGGGCGACGATGAGCATCATCCATCTCGTGCCCCGCTATCGCCAGCGGCTCTTCGAGATCCCCGTCTTCGATCATGCCGTCTGGGTCGACGACGTCCATTTCGACATCGACTATCACATCCGCCACACCTCCCTCCCGAAGCCGGGCACGCTCGCCCAGCTCAAGAATCTCGTCGCGCGCGTGATGGCACAGCCGCTCGACCGCAAGCGCCCGCTCTGGGAATACTGGTTCGTCGAAGGCGTCGGCGGCGGTGATCAATTCGCG
>CAUJGH010000439.1 GCA_963169575.1 Myxococcota bacterium
CTCTGGATCGGCACGGAGGCGGGTCTCTTCGTCTGGTCGTCGGACGCGCGTCCGCAGCGGCGGACCCTGCGCGACGGTGAGGCCTCGGGTCGCGTGTCGCGCATCGAGGTCGATGCGGGCGCGCTCGTCGTCGCGACGGCGGGCGGCGCCTACTGGTCGACGAGCGGCCGGATCTTCCAGCCACTCGGCGCGGGCTCTGCGGACCAGCCGGTTTCGTCCGCGGCCTTGCACCGGATTGCCATGGAGGACGGACGCTCCGGCTCGGCGGTCGACCCCTCCGAGCAGATCGAGATCTGGACTTTCGGCGTCGAAGGGCTCGTGCGAACGCGCGGCATCGAGACGGCAGCGGGTCTGCGTGTGGTCGATCGCGCGCTCTGGCCGCTGCCGCGGCCCGCGGTGGAGGCCGGGGCCGTCGACCTCGTGCTCGATCGGGTCGGGGCGCAGCTCGGCGTGGTGTATCCCGATGCGATCGCGGTCCAGCCGCTCGCGGGCGACGATCGGCAGCCCGATCGCTGGCATTGGATCCGGCCCGTGATGCCGCCGGGCGCCTCGATCCTGCGACTCGGGGTCGGTGCGCCGGGGCGCTTCTGGCTGGTGACGGATCGCGGGCTGCTCGAGGCGCCGGCCCTCGCTGCGCCCTTCGCGAGGGCCCGTCCGCCGGCGGGTTCGGGAGCCTGTATCGACGTCGTCGATGCCCCGGGCTTGCCGGATGCTGTGCAGGCGTTGGCCCTTTGCCGCTCGGGTCTGCTGGCGCTCGTCGACGAGCGGGCGGCGCTCGCATCCGCCGCATCCGCTGCGGGACCCGGTGGCGCGGAGCGCGCAGCGAGGGGCGCGGTCGATGCGCTGCCGCCGGATCCGCCGGTCGGCGAGATCCGGCGCCGGGCGCTCGAGCGGGTCGGCCTCTCGATCGAGCGCGCGGAATCGCTCTGGCGCGGGCTCCGGCGCCGCGCCTACTGGCCCGATCTCCAGCTGCGCGGCGGCTACGACGTCGATCGGGATCGTGATCGCAACCACGATCAGAGCTTTCTCTCCGGCGAGACCCGCAACCTGATCGATCGCGGCCGCGCCGAAGCGCATCAATACGGTGCCGCCCTCGTACTCGACTGGGATCTCGGCGGCGTCGCCTATCCCGACGACTCCGTCGACCTCGTCCGCGAGCTCCGACAGGTGACGAGCCTGCGCGACGACGTCTCGGACGAAATCCATCAGCTCTATTTCGAGCGTCAGCGGATCCGCGCGCGCCTCGCCGGCCCGGTCGAGGCGCTCGCGCCCGGCGAGGCGGCGGATCTCGCGCTGCGTGCAGCGGAGCTCGATGCCGGTCTCGACGCCTGGACCGGCGGCTGGATCAGCGCGTGGCGCGCAACGAGCGCCCGGCCCCCCGATCACCCCCGTCGATTCGAACGTTCGATCGACTGACCGATGCCCGCCAACAAGGAGAATGCATGCCCTTCAAGAACTTCCTCTTCCTGTCCAGCCTCGCCCTCGTCTCGTTCGCGAGCGGCGCCGCAGAGGCGTTGCCCGTGCTCTCGGAGCTCTACTACGACGCGATCGGTTCCGATGACGGGGAGTCGTTCGTCGAGATCCATGGTCTGCCCGGCACCGACCTCGCGGGCTTCGCGATCGACGGCATCAACGGGACCAACGGCGCGGTGGGACCGACGATCCTCCTGTCGGGGACGATCGGGGCCTCGGGGCTCTTCGTCGTCGCCGATCGCCGCAGCGATGGGACGAGCTCCGTGCTCGCTGCGGATCTGCTCGCCAACTTCGACTTCCAGAACGGTCCCGACTCCATCGTCCTGCGCCTCGGCGATCAGGTCTTCGATGCACTCGGGTACGGAAGCTTCGGCGCGGGCGAGATCAACGCCGGGGAGGGCAGCGCCGCGCCCGGCGCCGTCGCCGGTGCCAGCCTCGCGCGGCGCTTCGCGAACGTCGATACGAACGACAACTTCGCCGACTTCATCGTGCAGGGGACGCCGACGCCGGGGACGGCGCCGATCTCGGTGGTGCCCGAGCCGGGAACGGCCCTGCTGCTCGGTCTCGGGCTCTCGGGGCTCGCGTCGGTGTCGCGGCCGCGAAGCGATCGCAGCGGCGCGGGGATCGCTGTCGGCGGCTGAGAGACGAGAGAAGGCGCGGGTCGGGTCGCTGCGAGACCCGATCCGCGTCGGATCCGGCAGCGATGCGACGACCATCGGCGTCGTCCTCGGCGGTGCATCGGGTTGCCGGTTGGCGCCGTCCGCGGCGCTGCGCCTCGAAGTCGGGGATGCGTGCGGGTGATGGCCCTCAGGATGCGGTTCCGGGGCGCGTGCCGAGCGAGCGGAACGTGCGCGCATGGTATGGTTCGCCGACTCGCTCGTGCGAAGCGGCCGTGCGGAAGGTCTCGGGGGGGCGTCGGGCGCGCGATGCAGCTGGGCTTCAATACCAATTTCCGGTATCGCGATGTGGTCTTCCACGTCCAGACCGAGGACTCCGGTCGCGCGAATCCCCACGTCATCTCCCACATCTTCCATGGTGGCAACATCATCGCCTCGCTGAAGAGCGACTACGCCGACCTGCTGGGCGAGGCGGACCTCGAGACCGCGGTGCGCAAGCTGATGGAGTCCCAGCATAAATCGATGCTGAAGCAGCTCTCGCGCGGCGAGTTCGACCGCGCGATCGGCGAGCGCCTCGGCCCGGAGATCTTTCGCGGGGGGGCGAGCGCGGGCACGAGCGATCGCTCGGAAACGGGCGAGATGCCCGCGACGGGCGCCGACACGGCGCCCGGTTCGGCGGGCACGGATCGGACGCCCGGGCTCTCGCGGCGCGCGCCATCGCCGTCCGGGAATTCGGCCACGACGCCCCCGGCGAGGGCTTCATCGGCGTCCGCCTCGGCGTCGGCGTCGGCACCGGCGCGCGGAGCTGCCGAGCGAACGGTCGTGAATCCGCCGGCGCGGGAGACGACCTCGGGGCTCGCGCGGGTATTCGGGGATCGCGTGGTCTCGGAGAAGCCGCTCGACGAGGTCGTCCTCGACTATCTCGTCGAGAACGCCCGCAAGCGCAAACGCCAGCCCAAGCCGTGAGCCCGGGTCGTGGGCGCGCGTCGGGGCATGAGGACGGGTTCTTGAGGGCGGCTTCTTGAAGGCGGATAGCATGCGGAAGCGGGCCGCGAGGAAGAGCGGTTGAGGCGACGCATGACGAGCGCGCCCGGCGAGTCGCCGGTGCGCATGTACCACGTCTCCAAGTCCTACATGGCGGGCCAGTACGCGCTGCACGACGTCTCGCTCGAGATCCGCCGCGGCGAGTTCGTGTTCTTGACCGGCTCGTCGGGGGCGGGCAAGACGACGCTGCTCGAGCTGATCTTCGCGGCGGAGCGGCCGAGCGAGGGGCAGATCGTCGTGCTCGGGCGCAACGTCGCTCGGCTCGGCGCAAGCGCGATCCCGGCGCTGCGGCGGCGGGTCGGTGTCGTGTTCCAGGACTTCAAGCTGCTGGACGACCGCACCGTCGAGGAGAACGTCCGGCTCGCCCTCGATGTCGTCGGGACGCCGCGCCGGGAGGCGCGCACGCGCGTCTTCCAGCTGCTGAAATCCGTCGGCCTGCAACACCGCCGCTTCCACCCTCCGCGTTCGCTCTCCGGCGGCGAGCAGCAGCGCGTCGCCCTCGCGCGGGCGCTCGTCAACGAGCCCGAGATCCTGCTCGCCGACGAGCCGACGGGCAATCTCGATCCCGACCTCACGCTCGAGATCATGGATCTGATCGCGTCGGCCTCGACCCGGGGCACGACCGTCATCGTCGCGACCCACGACCATTCGCTGATCGAGCGCTACGGCAAGCGCGTCCTGCGCCTCGACGGCGGTCGCGTCGCCGAGGACGTCCCGGCGACGGCCGGGATCGAGCGGGGGACCGGCGCGTGAACCGGGCGTTGATCCTGATCGGAATCGCCTTCGCGAATGCGGCCCGCGGCATCCGGCGCGCGAGTACGACGAGCCTGCTCGCGATCCTGACGATCGCCGTCGTGCTCGTCCTGATCGGGAGCGCATCGCTGCTCGTCGCCAACATGGCGGGGCTGCTCGACGAGTTCGGGAGTGAGCTGGTCTTGACCGCCTATCTCGAGCCGGATCTCGCCGAAGACGGTCGGCGCGCGCTCGCCGATCGCATCGCGGAGCAGGACGGCGTCGCGGCCGTGGCGCTCGTGAGCCCCGAGGAAGCGCTCGTGCGCTTCGAGCGGATCGCCGGTAGCGCCGAGCTGCTCGCGGGGCTCGCAGAGAATCCGCTGCCGGCCTCCGTCGAGATCACGCTCGCGCCGCAGGCGCGGACGAAGGCCACGATCGACGCCCTCGAAGCGGCGCTCGCGGCGCTTCCGGGCGTCGACGAGCTCGCCTACGGCCAGGACTGGATCGAGGGCTATGGGCGCGCGATCGCTCTCGTGCGCGGCCTCGCGCTCGGACTCGGCGCGG
>CAUJGH010000440.1 GCA_963169575.1 Myxococcota bacterium
CGCGATCCTCTACGACTACGCGGTGCTCGGCCTCAGCTCGGTCGTGCTGCTCTTCCTGCCGGATCAGCTCGTGCTGATCCCCGTCTTCGTCGTGACCTACGGCTTCAGCCAGGCGGCGCGGGACGTCGTCTGGCCCCTCGCCGTCGAGCGCTGCTTCGGCGGGCGCCATCTCGGCTCGATCTACGGCACGATGACGCTGGCCCTGCTCCCGGGCGCCGCGCTCGGCCCGCTCGCCGCGGCGGCCGTGCGCGATGCGACGGGGGATTACCGGCTCGTCTTCCTGCTCTTCATTGCCATGAACGCCGCCGCCCTGACGGCGCTCTTTTTCGTCCGCGACGAGCGCGGACTCGTCGCGGGCTGAAGCGCGGCGGACGGCCGAGCGGCGACGCTATTTCGCCTGGGCGATCGCTTCGTCGAAGGCGAGCCCCTCGGCGATCCAGCGCCGCGCGGCGTTCAGCTGGCGCGGCCGCTTGCAGCCGACGGCGCCGACGAGCTTGCCCCCGCGCCCGAAGAGCACGAGGAATTTGTCCTCGTCGAGGGCGCCGAGACAGACGTGCATCGCGTCGTCCGGCTTGAACTCGCCCGCGATCGCGAGCCGCAGATCGAATTGATCCGTCCAGACGTAGGGAACCGCCGCATGCGGATCGCTCTTGCCCTGCACGAGGCGCCGGGCGACGACCTCGGCCTGCTCGACCGCGCTCGTCCAATGCTCGAAGCGCGGCCGCTCCGGATAGCGCGCGTTCTCCCAGCGCGCGCAGTCGCCGAGCGCGAAGACGCCCGCGCGCGAGGTCGCGCCCGTCGCGTCGCAGAGGATGCCGTTCTCGATCGCGAGCCCCGCTCCCTCGAGCCAGCCGACCGCCGGCGCCGCGCCGACCCCGACGACGACGACGTCCGCCGGAACGACGCGATCGTCCGCGAGCCGGACGCCGGTGACCCGGCCCTCGCCCTCGAAACCCGAGACGCCGACGCCGAGATGGAACTCGACGCCCGCCTCCCGATGACGCCGCGCGACCCGCTCGCCCAGGATCGGCCCGAGCCCGCGGATCAGCGGCGCCGGCAACGGCTCGACGACGGTGACGGCGCAGCCCTTCGCGCGGCAGCTCGCCGCGACCTCCATTCCGATGAAGCCCGCTCCGATCACGACGACCCGCGGCGCGCCCGCGAGCGCATCGCGCAGGCGCCGCGCGTCGTCGAGGGTTCTCAGCGCGAGGATGCCGTCGAGCCCACGTTCGAAAGGCAGATGACGCGCCTCGGCGCCGGTCGCGAGCACGATCGCATCGGCCTCGACCCGGCTGCCGTCGGCGAGCGAGACGGCGAGCGCGTTCGGATCGAGGGCCGTCGCGCGCTGGCCGAGCCGCCATTCGGCGCCGAGCGGTGCGACGCCCGCCTTCGAGAGGGCGAGCTTCTCCTCGGACCAGCCCTCGACGAGAAACTGCTTCGAGAGCGGCGGCCGATCGTAGGGGAGCTCGTTCTCCGCACCGATCATCGTGATCCGCCCGGTATATCCCTCGCGCCGCAGCGCCTCGAGCAGACGCAGCCCGGCCAGGGAAGCGCCGACGACGGCGATGTGCTGAACCATTCCGATCTCTCCTCTGGCCGATGCCGCGTCGATCGATGCGGGCCGCGCAGGCGAACCCCTCCTCGAAGGCGGCGCGCGCGGGCGGCGGATCATAGAGAATCCGGCGCGGGCGCGATCTGGCCAGCCCCGGGCCCGTCTGCGAGACTCGCCCCGCCCCAATCGAAGGAGCCCGAGATGCAGTTCTGGCAAGCCGTCCCGTTCACCCACCCCGACGAGATGCTCGAGCTGGTCCCCGTCATCGAAGAGGCGGGCTTCGAGGGCATCATGCTGGCCGACCACGTCTTCGCCCCCGAGTCGTACGATTCCCGCTATCCCTACGACGCCTCGGGCGAGCCGCCTTTCGATGCGATGACGCCCTTTCCGGAGGTCTTCGCGACGATCTGCGCGCTCTCGATGGTGACGACGCGGCTGCGCTTCCTGCCCAACGTCTACGTCCTCCCGATGCGGCATCCGATCGAGGTGGCGAAGGGTCTCAGCACGGCTGCCGTCTTCTCGAAGAACCGCGTCGTGTTCGGTCTCGGCGCCGGCTGGTTGAAGGAGGAGTTCGAGGGGCTCGCGCAGCCCTTCGAGGCGCGTGGGAAGCGGATGGACGAGCAGATCCCGATCGTCCAGAAGCTGCTGGCGGGCGAAGTCGTCTCGGCGGACGGCGAGTTCTATCGGTTCGCGCCGCTGCGCATGAACCCGATCCCGACGAAGAAGGTCCCCTTCTGGGTCGGCGGCATGAACGCCGCCGCCCTGCGCCGCGCCGCCGAGATGGGCGACGGCTGGACGGGGGCCGGAACGACCTTCGAAGAGACCGTCGCGATCCTCGAGGACCTGCGGCGGCGGCGGAAGGCCTGCGGCCGGGCGAACGAGCCCTTCGACTGCCTGATCCCCCTGACCGAGCCGCTTCCGCCCGACAAGATGAAGCGCCTCATCGACCTCGGCATGACGGGCACCGTCAGCTGGCCGCTTTCCTTCCAGATGGCCCCCGGCGCGACGCTGCAGCAGAAGAAGGACAAGATCCGCGAGCTCGGCGAGACGCTGATCGCGCCGGTGAACGGGAAGCGCTGACGGGAGGGCGGACGGAATCGCCGCCGGAGACGTTAGTCGTCCTGCGGATCGCCGCGTCTCGGCGGGAACCCCGCAT
>CAUJGH010000441.1 GCA_963169575.1 Myxococcota bacterium
GAAGAAGATCGCCGCGTAGAGCGCCGCCGAGGCGAGCAGGACGAGCGGTCGGAGCTCGCCGAGGACGAAGCGATTGCGCCCCGACGCGATCGCGACGAAGGGAAGGAAGGACGTCTCCGCGAAGAAAGGCGCGAGCGCGGCGCCGCCCGCGCGCCGCCGGCGCCAGTCCTGATGCGCGCAGCCCGCGACGGCGTAGATCGTCATCCCGCCAAAGAACACGCGGTCGATCGGCGCGGTGTTGACGAGACAATGGGCCAGGCCCGCGAGCGCGACGCCCATGAAGGCCGGATGCCGGGTGATCCGCAGCGCGCCGGCCGCGCCCGAGCCGCCGTCTGCGGGGCCCATGAGGGCCGAGACCGGATTCGGGCTCGAGAAGCCGAGCAGGATCAGGCAGAGGGCGACGAACATCATCGGCATCGTCAGCCACGCGACGCTCGGGATGGTCGCGAGCAGGGGAAGCGGAATCGGCGTCGCGATGCGATGCGCGAAAAAGCTCCAGCAGAGCGGCACGAAGGTGGCCAATGCGACCAGCGAATACACGCCGAGAAATCCGCGCTCGCCGAGCCGCGCGACGAGCCGATCGCGCACCGGCGGATGCGAGAGCACGGTATGCGTCCCCCCGAACAGCAGCCAGCCCAGCATCACGCGCGTCGTCGGCTCCAAGGCTCCGCCCTCCCGCTGCGCGTTCGCACTCGCGGCAGCGAAACGCCGGGCGAGCGTCGCAGAGGCCCGCCGCGGCGTCGACCGTCCGCCCGCGATACCGTCGATCGTCATGCCGAATCCGAGACGACCGATCCGCCTGACCTTCAAGACCCGCCCGCAGCAGACGACCTGGCCGGAGCTGCTCGCGATGTGGACCGAGGCCGAAGGGATCCCCGCCTATGACGGCGGCTATCTCTTCGATCATTTCTACCCGATCTACGGCGATTCGACCGGACCCTGCTTCGAGGGCTGGACCGCCCTCGCCTATCTCGCCGGCCGCACGCAGCGCCTGCGGCTCGGGATCATGGTCACGGGCAATCCCTATCGGCATCCGGCCGTGCTCGCCAACATCGCCGCGACCTTCGACGTCGTCTCCGGTGGTCGCCTGGATCTCGGGCTGGGCGCGGGCTGGAACGAGGAAGAGGCGAAGGCCTACGGCATCCCGCTGCTGCCCTGGAAGCAGCGCTTCGACCAGTTCGAGGAGGCCTGCCAGATCCTCCACGCGCTCCTGACGCAGACCACGACGAGCTTCCGCGGCGTCCACTACCAGCTCGAGAACGCGCGCTGCGAGCCGAAGCCGCTGCAGCGCCCCCGGCCGCCCTTCCTGATCGGCGGTCAGGGCGAGAAGAGAACGCTGCGCATCGCCGCACGATGGGCCGACGACTGGAACTTCCCGGGTGGGACGCCCGAGCAGTTCGCCCACAAGGTCGCCGTTCTCCACGAACACTGCGCCGCCGTCGGCCGCGATCCGAAGACGATCGCGCTCTCGACCCACGTGCTCGCCGGGCCCGACGTCGCCGCGACCGCCGCCGCCGCGGCGGGTTTCGCCGCAGCGGGCGCGACGCATCTCTGCCTCTATTTCTTCGACAACCGCGATCCGGGGCTGCTCGGAAAGAGCGCGGAGGCGGTGACGGCAGCGCTCGCATGAACCGCGACGGGGCGGCGCATTCCCGCCGCGATCATCCCTCCGGCCGCCGATCGAGCAGCGCGCGCGTCCGCGCGGGCGTCGCCACCGCTCGGCCCGCCGCGCTTGCCATGGCCACGACCTCGCCGACCTGCTCGGCATTCGAGAGCAGGCGGCCGTCGTAACGCGGCGAATCCCCGATGCCGAGCCGGACATGCCCGCCGTTCTCGACGGCGAAGCGACAGAGCTGCACGAAATTCCCGGAGCCGCCCTCGACGAAGAGCATCCAGCGGTAGGCGACGTCCGCGGGGATCACGCCCTGCGTCATGAACCGGAGGGATTCGACGGAGGGCGGCAGCCCCCAGAGATGCTTCTCGCTCAGCGTGATCTTGAACAGGAGCGGATCCCGGACGAGTCCCATGTCGCGATAGGCGAGCACGTGGCGGATCTGGCCGGGCTCGCGGACGGTGAAGCTGAAGCGGATGCCGTGGCGCTTCGCCAGCTCGAAGAAGTGGCGGGCCTCCGCATGGGTCACGGAGAGGACGTAGTCCCAGCCGATCGTCTTCGCCTCCGGATCGTAGTCGGCGTAGTTGACGGCGCCGGGATCGATCGTCGCGAAGTCGAGCCGGCATTCGGGATCGATCGCGAGGGCCGCGAGATGGCCGAAGCGCGCTTCGGGGGTCGGCGACGCCCCGTAGGTCGGGTAGAGAATCACGTCCGGGTTCTCGCGCCGGATGCCGCGGAAGATGGCGCGGTAGACCTCGGTCCCGGGATGCAGCAGATCGCCGCTCGCCTCGTCGCGCGCGTGCAAATGGAGGATCGAGGCGCCGGCCGCCGCGGCGGCGAGCGCGTCGGCGACGATCTCGTCGACCCGGATCGGGACGCGCGGATTCTCGCTGCGGTCGACCTGCTCGTTGAGCGCGCATTCGATGACGAGCTCTTCCATCGCGGCCTCCATCCGTCTCGCATGCCCGAACCGATCGAGCGTCCGTGCTAGGGCATCCCGTCCCGGCGTACGATGCGGTCGCCCACGAAGGCGCCGATCCAGAGCGACCCGTCGAGCTCGACGGCGATCGATGCCGCGCCGAGGGCGGTCGGGGGATCCTGGTCGACGAGGGGGAAGACCTCGAGCGTCGCCGGATCCAGGGCGACGACGACCGACGGCATCGCGCAGGTCCCCTCTTCGAGGGCGGCGCAGGCCGGCACGTCGAGGACGCTCGCGCGCTGCCCGGCGACGAGCAGACGCCCATCGCTCGCCCACGAGAGATTGTCGGGCGAGAAATCGAGCTCGGCCGTCTCCCGTCCGCTCCCATCGGGCTCGAGCCGAACGATCCGCCTGCCCGTCCACTCGGCGATGAAGAAGGTTCCCTCCGCGTCGACCTCGACCCCGTTCGGCGCCCGGCCTTCGCTGTTCGGCACCGTCTCCCAGCCGCCGCGGTCCGGCGCATGGCGGAGCAGCGCCCCCGTCTCGAGGCCGAGCACGAGCTTCACGATCCCGAGCCACTGCGGCCGCTCGATCATCTTCGTCGCCGCGAAGCCGCCGCCCGCGAGGGCGACGACGTCGTTGGCGCTCGCGTCGGCGGGCAGCGCGGTGCACGACTTCCAGGCGAGCGCGGGTGCACCACCATCCCCCGAGAGCGCGAATTCCTCGATCGCTTCGCGCCGACCGTGGTTGACCACGAGCAGCCGGGTCCCCTGTACGTCGATGCCGTGGGGCGCGAAATCCTCGAACGGCGGCGGTGCGCCGGCCGAGCAGCCGCCAACCGGCGCGGCGGCCCCCCCCGCGCGCGCCGCCGCCGCCTCCGCCTCGGCGGCGTAGACGCCGTGCGGCGCGCC
>CAUJGH010000442.1 GCA_963169575.1 Myxococcota bacterium
TCTTGCTCGCGCCCAGATGCACGGCCGGCGCCAGCGGCGAATGCAGGCGGATGCCGCCGTCGCCGAACCATTGCCCGGCCAGCTCGATCGCCGGAAAGAAGAGGGGGAGCGCGGCGGAGGCCATGACGTGCTCGACCGTGAGATCCCGCAGCACGCTATGTCGCTGGGGCCTCTCCCAGGCCTCGACCTCCTCGCCCTGGCAGAAGACGACCGTGCTGCCGCTCGCATAATGGGTCGTCGAGAGGGCGATGGCGCGCAGCGCGCCGTGCGCGAGGTTCTGGCGGATGCCCGGCAGGCTGCCGTCGGCGGTTCCGAGCACGCCCATCAGGAACTCGCGCAGCGGGCTCGTGTCCACCAGCCCCTGCGCTTGCGGCACGATCCGGCGACCGCCGAGCAGGCCGAGCTGGACGATCCAGCGCAGACCCCGTGGCAGCAGCGAGAACGCATCCACGCGAAAGACCCGATCGACCGACAGCGATTGCCAGGCTCGCGTCAATCCCTCCACGCGATCCACGAAGCGCCCCGTATGGTTCGCCAGATAGATCGCGTTCACCGCGCCGGCGGAGGCGCCGGTCAGGATTTCGACCGGGAGGTCGGGATGGCGCCGCGCGAGATGGCGCAGGAAACCCACCTGATAGGCGCCTCGCGCACCACCGCCGGAGAGGGTGAGCGCGATCCGGGAATCGGAATACATCACCCGAGTCTAGCGGCGCCGCGCGGCCCGATCGGTCAGGGCTTCGCCGGCCGCTTCGCGACGCCGAGCTCGCCGAGCTTCTTCGCCATGTCCTGCGCCGAGGTCGCGAGGCGGCTCGAGACGTCCTTGTCGATGAACGCGATCCGGCCGTCCTTGCCGATGTAGAAGGTCCAGCGGCTCGCGCGGCCCGCCGGCGAGAGCACGCCATAGGCTGCCGCGGTCGCCTTCGTCGGGTCGGAGAGGATCGGGAAGCGCGCCGCATGGGCCTTCGCGAAGGCGGCGTTGCCCTTCTCGCCCTCGACCCGATCGACGCTCGCCATGAAGTAGGTCACGTCGTACTGCTCGATCAGCGCGCCGTCGTCGGCGAGCGACTTGCATTCGATCGTGCAGCCCGAGGTGAACGCCATCGGGAACCACGCGAGCACGACCGCCTGGCGGTCCTTGAAGTCCGCGAGCCGATGGGTCTGGCCATCCGATCCGACGAGCGCGAAATCCGGCGCCGGATCGCCGACGGCGAGCTCTTTCGCGTCCGCCGCCGGCGCGAGGAGCGCGCTCGCGACGACGAGCCAGAGCGCCGCGGCGAGGAGGGTCGCGAGGGCCATCGCGCCTCGTCCTGCCGATCCGATCGAAGCGACGCGCACCAGCGCGCGTGCGCGCGTCGGATGCAGCGCGCGGGATGCAAGGGACGAAGGCGATGCAGCGAGCGGATGGGACGAGGGCATGGCGGCAGGTCTCCTCGGTGGGTTCGAGCGCGCGGAACGATCGGGCCCGCCGACTCTAGCCGGCGACGCGATCGCTGCGAGCCGCTGCACCGTCAGACCGGAGAGACGCGCACCGATACGCCCGAGAGCACGCTCGTCCCCGACGGCGCGTCGACCTCGGCATCGTCGAAGACGAGATTCGCGTTGACGCCCGGACGGCGCGTCGCGACCGAGAGCTGCACGCCTGGCCGATCATGACCCCAGCCATGCGGCAGGCTGACGACGCCCGGTCTCATGCGGTCGTTGACCTCGACGGGGACGACGAGGCTCCCGATCCGGCTCTCGACCCGTGCCTGGCCGCCGTTTCGCAGGCCGAGGCGCTCCGCGTCGAAGGGAGACATTTCGAGCGTGCAGCGCTCGCGGCCCTTCACCAGGCTCGGGAGGTTGTGGAGCCACGAGTTCATCGAGCGGATCTCGCGGCGGCCGATCAGCGAGAGCCCCGGATCCCGACCGCCGTCGCCTCCGGTGTCGAGAGAGGCGTCGATCCAGGCGTCGAGCCGGGGCAGGTCGGCGAGGATGCGCTCGGGAGCGAGCTCGATCCGGCCGCTCGCCGTTCGGTTGGACTCGGGCAGCGAGGCCGTGAGCCGGCCGAGCGCGAGGCCATGGGGCGCCGCCGCGACCGAGGCGAGCGAGAGGCCGCCCGGGACGAGGCCGAAGCCGTCGCCGAAGGGGCCGAGCCGGAGCAGCAGATCGATGAGGCGTCGCGGTCCCGGATCGTCGCCGAGCCCGGCCAGGATCGCGTCGATCTCGAGCTTGCCCGCGAACGGACTGCGCTCCAGCAGCGCCGGCACGAGCTGCCGGACGACGAGCGCATCGACCTGCTCGTCGGCGAGCGCGCCGAGCCCCATCATGCGTTTCGCGAGGCCGAGCAGCGTCCGCCAGATCGGCCGCATGCCCGGCTCGACCTCGAGCACCGCCGGCGACCATTTCGCGACGTTCTCGACCGCGAAATGCAGGAGCGCGACGTCGTAGTTCTCGTTCTCGAGCACCGCGGTCGGGGGCAGGACGAGATCCGCGTGGCGGGTCGTCTCGTTGATGTAGTAGTCGAAGGCCAGCACGAACTCGAGCCGCTCGAGCGCGCGATCGACGCGCGCGGCGTTCGGCGCCGAGGCCACGGGATTGCCCGCGATGACGACGAGGGCGCGGATGCGGTCTTCCCGTTCGGACTCGATCTCCTCGGCGAAGGCGGCCATCGGCCATTCGCCGAGGATCTCGTCGTGGCCCGAGACGGGGCTTCGGTAGCGGCCGAATACGACGTCTTCGCCGGGCTTCGGGCCGACGAAGCCGAGACTGACGGCGGGCCTCGGGAACAGCAGCCCGCCTTCGCGGTCGAGGTTGCCCGTCACGACGTTCAGCAGATCGATCGCCCAGTGGGCGAGGGTGCCGAAGCGCTGGACGCTCGCGCCCATCCGGCCGTAGGCCGCCGCGGCGGGCGCCGTCGCGAATTCGCGTGCGATCTCCCGGATCGTTTCGGGCGCAACGCCGCAGGCGGCGGCAACGCGCTCGGGCGTGAAGCGCGCGACGCATTCGCGCACGCGGGACAGATCGTTCACGCGCCCCTGACACGCGCCGAGGTCGATGCGCCCTTCGGCGAAGAGCACCTGCAGCATCGCGAGGACGAAGGCCGCGTCGCCGCCGGGCCGGATCGCGACGTGGCGGTCCGCGATCTGCGCGGTCTCGCTCCGGCGCGGATCGACGACGACGACGCATCCGCCGCGCTCGCGGAGTGCGCCGAGGCGGCGCTTGATGCCCGGCGCCGTCATCAGGCTGCCGTTCGAGACGACGGGATTCGCACCGAGAATCAGCAGGTATTCGCAGCGCTCGAGGTCGGGCACGGGCGTATGCAGGAAGCCGCCGTACATCAGGCCCGCCTGCACCCAGCGCGGCCAGGTATCGAGCGAGCCCGCCGAGAACTGGCTCTTCGTCGGGATCGCGCGCTGCAGCACGTTCCAGTAGAGGATCGACTGGGCGTCGTGGACGGTCGGATTGCCGCGGTAGAGGGCGATCGCATCGTTGCCCGCGACTTCGCGAATCGCGGCGAGGCGCTCGGCGGCGAGATCGAGCGCCTCCTCCCAGCCGATCGGGACGAAGCCCGATTCGGTCCGGCGCATCGGCGTTCGCAGCCGATCGGGATCGCTCTGGAGCTCGCCGAGGCCATGGGCCTTGGGGCAGATGTGGCCCTTCGAGAAGGGGTCGTGCGGGTCCCCTTCGATGCGGACGACGCGCTGGTCTTCGAGCGTGACGCGGATGCCGCAGGTCGCTTCACAGAGCGTGCAGGCGCGGTGGACGGTCGTTCGGGTCATCGGGGTCGGGCCTCCGGGGTGGGGCTGGACGGGCGAGATCGTCTGCCGCGGAGCGGAGAGGGCCCGGCGCCCGTTGGATCTCCGGCGCCGGTCCCTTTCGTTCCGCGCGGGACAACGTACCCTGGGCTGGCCCACTCGCCTGGTCCAAGTCCGTGGTTTTTGATTGGGCCAATCCAGGAGCCCCGCATGCCGCGCACGGCCTCGCGCGATCAACCGCTGTCCGCCCGGCCCGTCTCGCCGCGCCGCGTTCGGCGCCGGACGCCGCGCCCCTTTGCGCTGCGCGACCTCCCCCTCGATGGGGAGGGACCGATCTACGACCAGATCTACCGCGCCGTCCGCGACGCGATCCTCTGCGGGCGGGTCGCCGCCGGAACGCGGCTTCCGACGACTCGCGCGCTCGCGGCGGAGCTGGCGATCTCTCGCAATACCGTCGTCGCGGCCTTCGAGCCGCTGGTCGCCGAGGGCTATGTCGTCTCGCGCGTCGGCGCCGGCACCTTCGTCGCACCGCAGGTCGCGACGCGCGCGGATCCGGCTTCGGCGAGGAAGCTCGGCCGCTCGTCGACCCGTTCGCGTGTCCCCGCAAAGACGCCCTCGCTCGGATCGCCGCCCCGACTCTCGCGGATGGGCCAGGCACTGGTCGCCCGTGCGCCGCGCAGCCTCTACGACGAGGACGCCCGGCGCGCCCCGCTGCCCTACGACTTCCGGCCCTGCGTGCCGGATCTCGAACGGCTCTCCTACGAGGGCTGGCGCCGCAGCCTCGCTCGCTCGGCGCATGCCGTCCCGGCTTCGAGCTTCGACTACGGAGATCCGGCCGGTCTGCCCGGGCTCCGGCGCGAGATCGCCGCCTATCTCGGGCGGGCGCGGGGGATCGTGTGCGGCGCCGACGAGATCGTGATCGTCGGCGGCCTCGCCCAGGCGCTCGACCTCGCGACGCGGCTCTTCGTCGATCCCGGCGATCGCGTCCTGCTCGAGGATCCCCATTATCTCGGGGCCCGCCGCGCGTTCGAAGCCGCCGGCGCCCGCCTCGTCGGCGCACCGATCGACGCGGAGGGGATCGATCTCTCCGGGATCCCGCGCGCCCGTCTCGATCGCTGCCGGCTCGCCTACGTGACGCCCTCCCATCAATTCCCGACCGGCGTCGTGATGTCCCTGGCGCGGCGCCAGGCGCTGCTCGCCTGGGCGAGCCGGGCGAATGCCTTCGTGCTCGAGGACGACTACGACTCGGAGTTTCGTTATGCCGGCCGGGCGATCGCGGCGCTGAAGAGCCTCGACGCGCAGCAGCGCGTGCTCTACGTCGGCACCTTTTCGAAGACGCTCCTGCCCGGGCTGCGGATCGCCTACGTCGTCGTGCCGCCCGGGCTCTGCGAGGCGTTCCGGAGCGCGAAATGGCTGGCCGACTGGTCGTCGCCGGCCTTCGAGCAGGCGGCGCTCGAGCGGTTCCTGGCGAGCGGCGACTTCGAGCGCCATCTGCGCCGCGCCCGAACCTGTTATGCGGCGAGCCGGGCTGCGCTGCTCGAGGCGATCGACCGCGAGCTCGCGCCGTTCTCCCCCGTCCGCCACGACAGCCGGGCGGGCCTCCATCTGCTCCTGCAGCTGCCGGAGCTCCCGGGCGATCGCCCCTTCGATTGGGCCCTGGCCGGTCGACGGCGCGGGCTCGGGCTCTATCCGGTGGCGCCGTGTCATCTCGAGGGGCCGCCGGGCGCTCTCGGCTTCGTGATGGGCTTCGCGCGACTCGAGGCGGCGGCGATCGCGCGCGGCGTCCGCGAGCTCGGGCAGCTGCTCGCAGCAGGCGCCGGGGTGGGCCGATGAGCGCGCGCGGACGGGCATGGGCCGGACGCGGCGGGGCGCAGGCGCAGGGATCGACCGCGCCGGACGCGCGGCGCGGGGCCCGGCGTCCTACTTCCCCGCCGAACGCGGACGTCGCGGCGGTGCTCGCGATTCTGGCGCCCGGATCGGGCCATCTCTACGCCGGCCGCCCGCGCGCGGCGCTGCTCTGGCTGCTCGTGATTCTCGCGGGCTACTGGGCGGTCCAATGGCCCGGTTTCGTGTTGCACGCGCTCAGCATCTTCTCGGCGAGGCGGGCCGCCGCGGGCCGGGACGGCGGGCCG
>CAUJGH010000443.1 GCA_963169575.1 Myxococcota bacterium
GGCGATCGATCGTCGCCGTCGGCGGCGGCTGCCGGACGCCCCGCAGCCGCACCACCGAACCGGCGACGTTGACCCGCAGATCCTGCCCCCGCACACCGGCGACTTCGAAACGCAGCACGATCTCCTCGCGCGTCTCGAAGACGTCGGCCGCTGGCTGCCAGCGATCGCCGCCGCGCAGGCGGTCCGAGAATTCGCCATACAGCTCGAAGAGCGGATGCGGACGGTTCTTCTCCGGAATCCTAGTTCTCCTGCGTGAACTCGGCGTCGATCACGTCGTCCCCGCCCTTCGATCCCGAAGCGCCGCCCGCGCCCCCCTCGGCGCCCGGCGCACCCGCCGCGCCACCGTCGGCCTTGTAGAGCTTCTCGGCGATCTTGTGCATCGCCGCCTCGACCCGCTGCCGGGCCGCATCGAGCTTCGCGACGTCGCCCGACTCGAGATCCGCCTTCGCCTCGGTCAGCGCGGACGATACGGCCTGCTTGTCGGCTTCGTCGAGCTTGGCCTCGTTCTCCTTGATCGTCTTCTCGGCCTGGTAGATCAGGCTGTCGAGCTGGTTCTTCTTCTCGATCCCCTCGCGTCGGGCGGAATCCGCGCTGGCATTCGACTCGGCCTCCTTGACCATGCGATCGATCTCGGAGGAAGACAGCCCGCCCGACCCTTCGATCCGGATCGTCTGGACCTTGCCCGAGGCCTTGTCCTTCGCCCCGACCGAGAGGATGCCGTTCGCGTCGATGTCGAAGGTCACCTCGACTTGGGGAATACCGCGCGGCGCCGGCGGAATGCCGTCGAGGATGAAGCGTCCGATCTCGCGGTTGTCCGCCGCCATCTCCCGCTCACCCTGGAGCACGCGGATCTCGACCTGCGGCTGATTGTCCGCCGCCGTCGAGAAGGTCTGCTGGGCCTTCGTCGGCACGGTCGTGTTGCGCTCGATCAGCTTCGTCATGACGCCGCCGAGGGTCTCGATACCGAGCGAGAGCGGCGTCACGTCGAGCAGCAGCACGTCCTTGACGTCGCCCGCGAGCACGCCGCCCTGGATCGCCGCCCCGACCGCCACGACCTCGTCCGGGTTCACCGTCTGGTTCGGATCCTTCCCGAACAGCGCCTTCACCTTCTGCTGCACGAGCGGCACACGCGTCGTTCCGCCGACCAGCACGATCTCGTCGATCTCGCCCGGCTTGAGACCGGCGTCGGCGAGCGCCTTCTTGCACGGCTCGAGGCTGCGATCGACGAGATCGTCGATCAGCTGCTCGAACTTCGCGCGGGAGAGCTTCAGCGTGAGATGCTTCGGGCCGGTCTGGTCCGCGGTGATGTAGGGGAGATTGATGTCGGTCGATTGGGCCGAAGACAGCTCGATCTTCGCCTTCTCCGCCGCCTCGCGCAGGCGCTGGGTCGCCATCGGGTCCTTGCGCAGATCGATGCCCTGGTCCTTCTTGAACTCGTCGACGAGGTAGTCGATCAGACGCTGGTCGAGGTTGTCGCCGCCCAGATGCGTGTCGCCGTTGGTCGCCTTGACCTCGACGACGTTGTCGCCGACCTCGAGGATCGAGATGTCGAAGGTGCCGCCGCCGAAGTCGTAGACCGCGATCTTCTCGTCGCCCTTCTTGTCGAGGCCGTAGGCCAGGGCGGCCGCGGTCGGCTCGTTGATGATGCGCTTGACGTCGAGGCCGGCGATCTTGCCCGCGTCCTTCGTCGCCTGTCGCTGGGCATCGTTGAAATAGGCCGGGACCGTGATGACGGCGCCGGACACCGGCTGCCCGAGGTAGGCCTCGGCGGCGGCCTTCAGCTTGCCGAGCACCATCGCCGAGATCTCCGGCGGCGTCAGCGTCTGGTCCCCGACCTGGACCGCCGCGCTCCCGTCCTTGCCCTCGACGACCGGATACGGGACCAGGCTGATCTCCTCGGGGACCTCGGAGCGGCGCCGACCCATGAAGCGCTTGATCGAGTAGACGGTGCGGGTGGGATTGGTGACGGCCTGGCGCTTGGCGATCGCGCCGACGAGCCGCTCGCCGTCGTTCGTGAAGGCGACGACCGAGGGGGTCGTCCGCCCGCCCTCCTCGTTCGCGATCACGGTCGGCTGTCCGCCCTCCATGACCGCGACCACCGAGTTCGTGGTGCCCAGGTCGATGCCGATGATCTTGCCCGTCGTTGCCATGGTGGTCCGCCTCTCACGCCTTCGTTCGCGTCTTCGTTCGATTCTTCGTTCGTGTCGCGCGCGTCCCTGCCGCGCGGATGCCTTCGAATGGCGCGGAGTCTCGGGCCGAGGTCCCGGGTGTCAATCGAGGTCCTTGATTTTGTCGTGAGCGCGGCCACACGGATTGCGCCCCGGCCGGGCCGACTCTCCCGGCGCCGGCCGCACGCGGAACTCGAACCCGGGACTGGGGTCTGCTCGGGGTGCCGGGGCGCCTTCGCAAGGTCGGCGAATCGCGTGATAGTGCTCCAGTAACCGCCTGAAATTCCGATGGTTTGGTTGGAGCGAACCGGGGGTCACGGCTATATTGCGCCCGCCCTCCGGCCGCCTCGGACGGCCGAATCGTTGGGCGCGCGTGCCGAACGCCGCCGCGCAGCGCTTTGTGGGTCCGAGAGAGTCCGAAAGAGCCCGAGCCATTCCGCGCGAGCCTGAAGACAGTCCGCGAGAGCCTGAAGACAGCCGCGAGAGCCTGGAAAGAGCCCGTGAGAGCCGGCGATCCGGCCGGGGGAGCGAGAACGCCGATGGGATCCTGGCTGATCATGGCCCTGAACGGAGCGCTGCTCGTCGGCAGCTGCTTCGTCGTGGCCAATCTGATCACCCAGATCGGCGCCGCGACCCTCGAGCCCGTCCCGACCGATACCGCCGCGGCCCGGATCGAGCGCCCCGCGAACGACGTCGCCGCCGCCCCGTCCGCGATTCTCGAACGCAACCTCTTCGGTGCCCAGCTCGCGGGCGAGTCCCAGGCTCTCGTCCCGACCGACGAGCCCCTCGCCGCGACCAAGCTTCCGCTGAAGCTCCTCGGGACCGCCGCGGCGAACGACGAACGCCGCTCGCGCGCCGCGATCCAGGACGAGAAATCCCAGAAGCATCTCGTCGTCGCCGTCGGCGACGAGCTCGAGGGCCATGCGCGGGTCACGGTGCGCGCGATCGAGCGGACGCGCGTCGTGCTCGACAACGCGGGGCGGCCCGAGGAGCTCGTGCTGCGCGAGGACGATCCTTCGCTCGCCGCCCTGCGCAAGCCCGCGGCGCGGCGCGGCGCGCGCCGGGTGGCCGCGCGGCCCGAACAGGACGCCTCGCTCAACCAGCGACTCAAGACGCTCAACGGCCCGGACGGTCAGGGCATCTCCCAGATCCTCTCCTCGGCGCGCATCGTGCCCCAGTATTTCGAGGGCCAGATGCAGGGCATGCGCGTCGATTCGATCAAGGCCGACAGCCTGTTCCAGAAGGTCGGGCTCCAGAACGGCGACGTGATCACGGAGGTGAACGGAATCGTGATCGATCGCGTCGAGGCGACCAGCGCCATCTTCGATGAATTCGCGACCGCCGAGCAGATCGACATCGCCGCCCTGCGCGGCGGTTCGGCGGTCAAGCTGTCGGCCTCCGCCACCGACTTGTTGGAGCACCGTTAGCGTGCGCGCACATCCGAACCGTCCCTCGCGCCTCCCGGCCTCGCGCATCGCGCCTCATGCCGCCTCGCGCCGCGCGCCTCGCTTCGCGCTCGTCGGCGCGCTGCTCGCCCTTTTTCTCGCCGCGCAGGCCCTCGTCGCCGGCCCTCCGAACGCCTTCGCCCAGGCCGCTCGCCGTTCGCCCGCCGCCGCGCCCGAAGGCGAGCTGATCGCGCTCGACTTCAACGACGTCGAGCTCAACGTCGTGATCGACACGATCTCGCGCATGACCGGTTACAACTTCATCTACGACGATCGCGTGCGCGGGCGGGTGACGATCGTCTCCCCGACCGAGGTGACCGTCGATCAGGCCTTCGCGGTCTTCGAGTCGGTACTCAAGGTCAAGGGCTTTTCGCTGGTGCTCGGGCCGGGCAATACCTACAAGGTCATCCCGATCCGCGACGTCAAGGAATCGAGCATCGACACGATCAAGGACGATCGGCCCTCGCCGAACCGTGATCGCTTCGTGACGCGGCTCGTCCCCCTGCGCTTCATCGACGCCGAGGCGATCACCAACACGATCAAGCCCCTCGTCTCGAAGGACGCCCTGATCGTCGCCTATCAGCCGACCAACACGATCATCGTCACCGACAGCGAGAGCAACATCCGCCGCCTGCTCCAGATCCTCGACGCGATCGACGTCGAGTCCTTCCGCCAGGAGCTCGCCGTCATCAAGATCGAGCACGCCGACGCCGCGACCCTCGGCGAGCAGC
>CAUJGH010000444.1 GCA_963169575.1 Myxococcota bacterium
CGAAGACGAGCGCGTCGTCTCGCGCGTCGGCGAGAACGTTGCTCGTCTCGCCCATGGCCTGAAGAACGCCGTCCACAGCCTGCGCGGCTTTTTGGCCCTGATCGAACCGGAGGCGGAGCGCGCGGGGGCATCGCGCGCGGCGCTCGCGGGGCTCCGCGCGGCGATCGACGATCTCGAGCGCCTTGCCCGCCTGACGCTGGCGGACGCGCCCTCGGTCGGGAGTGCTGCGCGCGCCGTCGAGGTGGCCGCTGAGGGCTCGTCCGGCGAGCGCTCTCCGTCGCGGGCCGCACGGTCGCGCGATGGGGCGCCGGCCGCCGCGAGCGTGGCGGGCGTTCTCGAGAGCGCGATCGGAGAGCTCGGCGCGGTCCATCCCGGGGTCGAGTTCGTGCTGCGCGGTGTGGCCGAGCATCGTGCGCTCACCGTCGCACTCGCAGCGACGCCGCTCCAGGAGCTCCTCACGATCCTCTTGCGAAATGCCGTCGAAGCCATGCGCGGCGCGGGACGCTGCACGGTCGAGCTCTCGCGGCGCGGCGCCTGCTGTGGCCTCACGATCGCCGACGAAGGCGAAGGTCTCTCGCCCGACGCCGCGGAGCGCCTGTTCACGCCGGGGTTCACGACCAAGGCGGGCGGGAGCGGATTCGGTCTCTTTCTCGCGCGCCGCATCGTCGAGGATCAGGGCGGCGCGCTGCGCCTCTCCCCTGGCGCGGCGCAGGGCGCCGTCGCGGAGCTCGAGCTTCCCCTCGCAGAGGGGCAGGAGGCCATGCGACGGGAGGAAGAAGATCCCGGCGCCGACACGGAATTCCCCGGCGCGGCCGCGAACGCCGAAGGAGGCCGGGCATGAGCGATTCGATCCTGGTCGCCGAGGACGAGCCGAGCTCCGCCGAGTATCTGCGCGTCCTGCTCGAAGGGCGGGGGCACGAAGTGCGGCTCGCCGCGAACGGCCTCGAGGCGCTGCTCGCCCTCGAGTCCCGTCCGTTCGATCTCGTCATCACCGACCTGCGCATGCCGTCGATGGACGGCTTCGAGCTGCTCTCGCATCTCGCCCAGCGCTGGCCCGATCTCCCGGCGATCGTCCTCACGGCCAACGAGGACGTCGAGGACGTCGTCGAAGCCGTCCGGCTCGGCGCGATCAACTATCTCCTCAAGCCAGCGACGCCGGCCAGTGTCGGGTCGGCCATCGATCGCGCACTGCTCACCCGGAAGCGTTCGAGCGTCGCGCAGACGACCGTGCCCGAGCTCGTCGGCACCAGCCGCGCGATGATCGAGGTCCGGCATCGGGTCTTGATGGCGGCGCGCAGCGACGTCCATGTCCTCGTCACCGGCGCGACCGGAACGGGCAAGGAGCTCGTGTCGCGGGCGATCCACAAACATTCGGGCCTCGCGAGCGGCCCTTTCGTCGCCCACAACTGCGCGCTCTCGCCCTCGGATCTGTTCGAGAGCGAATTCTTCGGCCACCGCCGCGGTGCATTCACGGGCGCCGACCGGGACCGCCGCGGCCTGCTGCGCGAGGCGCACGAGGGCGTGCTCTTCCTCGACGAGCTCGAGACCCTCGATCTCGGGTTCCAGGCGAAGCTGCTGCGCGTGATCGACGATGGCGAGGTGCGGGCGGTCGGAGCCGAGAAGGCCGAGCGGGTGAGCGTGCGGTTCGTCGCTGCGACGAATCGCGAGGCGCGTACGATGATCGAGGAGGGGAGTCTCCGGGAAGACCTCTACTACCGGCTGCGCGGGATCGAGATCCGGCTCCCGACGCTCGCGGAACGTCGCGAGGACATCCCGCTCCTGATCGGCCACTTCGACAAGCCCGGATCCGCGGGCTTCACGCCGGAAGCGATCGAAGCGCTCTGCCGCGCGGACCTTCCGGGCAACGTCCGGCAGCTCCGCAATCTGGTCCAGGGCGCGCGGGCGGCGGCCGGGGACACTCAGGTCGGTGTCCGTCATCTGCCGCTCGAGGTCGCGCGGGGCGGGGCGCGGGGGCCGGTTTCGGATGCAGTGCCCCGTGGCCTTTCGCTCCGGGAGATCGAGCGCCGCGCGATCGTCCAGGCGCTCGAAGATTGTCAGGGCAACCGGACCCAGGCGGCCAAGGTTCTCGACATCGACCGGTCGACCCTGCGGCGCAAGATCCAGGAGTACGGGATCGAGGACTGACGAGCGCTTCGGCGCCCGCCGACTTCGCTGGGGGGCGCGAGCGTGCGCGGCGATTCAGGGGGCGTGACGGAAGGGCGGGCGAGCGCTTGCCGGCGCAGCGGGCACATGAGCGGCCGCGCCCGGCGTGGTCGGCGGGGCAGATGGGCCCGGGGCCTGCGCGTCGGTGCCCGCCGCGTCGAGGATCTGCTGGACGGCGGCCTGCTCGGCCCGATTGCCGCCATCGAATTCGATTCCGTAGCCGGGGGTCTCGACCGGGGATCCGGCGCGCGAGGTCAGCTTTCGCCGCGTCCAGACGACTCGTCCGACGAGCTGGAGCTCTCCGCCGGCCGGCAGGTCGAGTACGACGATCACCCGCCGACCGGCCGCGAGGGGCTCCCAGGAGTGGACGAACATGCCGCCCCGGGAGAGGTTGGCGGTCGTCGCTTCGGTGCTCCGGAAGAAAGTCTGACCGGAATCCGGGTCGGTCTCCGGGTCGACGGTCGAGATCCGCACGGGCACGCAGGTCGCCTGGCGCGGAAATTTCTGGGGGGTCGTTTGCGGTTGGCGCCATCCGGTCATCGCAGATCCCCCTCGGCTGACCCATCGGCGGTCGGGGAGGGGGCTTGAGACGAAGGACACCGAAGTCGCTAGTTGGGCCTTTTTCGACTCGCGCTAAATGCCGAGGCCGAGGAAGGGAAATCGGATCATTTCGCTCGCCATCGCCGAGGATTCCTCGGCCTCGAAGAGGATCCGGTCGGCCGCCGTGTGGAAATCCTCGGATTCCTTCGCCGCGCTCCGCCGTGTGTGCTTGCGATGATCGTTCAGCGCGTCGGCGCTGCGCGAGAGATCGGTCGGTGTGAACGGTGCGACCTCTGCCTGCCGGGCACGCTCCTCGCAGATCTGGGTCATGATCGCCGTCGTGAGGCGCTTGCCTTCGAGCTTGCCCGTCTTGTTGAGCGGGCCGAGCAGCGGGCCGCCGGCGTCACCCCGGTGATCCAGCCAATCTTCGAGCACGATCAGCTCGTCGTTCGTCAGCTCGACCTTGCGCCCGCGACCGCCGGAGCGGCCCGGGCTGGTGGCGATCGTGCAGACGCCCGACTTGCTGTTGAACCGGACGCTCTCGAGCGTGAGCCCGACGATCTCCGCGATCCGCAGACCGCGGTAGACCAGCGCGAAGAACACCGCATCGCGACAGCCCGTGGCAGTGGCCTCGCTGGCGCAGGCCGAGACCAGCGCGCGGAGCTCGCCGTCGGCGAGCAGCCGGCTCCGCTGCACCGTTCGGGCGGTGCGCTTGCCCTGTGCGGGGCCGCGCACCTTCCTCGTCTGGGAGACCGTTTCGCCGACGAGGCCGACGAGAAAGCCGAGCTCGTTGCACTCCTCGATCACCTTCGTCAGCGTGCTGCGGATCTTCTGGACTTCGCGCGGGGGATAGCTCGTCGGGACCGCCCGGAAGCTGCGCGATGCGTTCTTGCGGCATCGGAGCGTCTCGATCCGGGCCGGGGCACCGCGCTCCTTGAGGATCGTGAGGGCCGCGGCGCCATGGTACGGGCGCACCTGCTGCCACGGGAACTCGACGCTGTCGCACTTGCCTCCGCTGATCACCGTTGCGAGGGTCTCCAGCATCTCTTCGGCGGCGCGGCGGCTCTCGTCGGTGCGGAAGGTGCTGAGGTAGTTCTCGGCGGCCCGTCGGCCCTTGGCCAGCTCGGCCGGATGCAACAGGAAGTCGACGGAATCCTGGGGCGAGAGCTTGGGGACCGGCGGCATCTTCGGGGCGGCGGCCGCCTGCGATTCGGCGAGAGGGCGGGGGAAGGCGTCACTGAAGTCGGACTGGACGGCGTGGGAGGAGGCGGAGGAGGCATGGGAAGCATCGATGGCATCGGAGGCGAGGCTCTGATGGGCCCTGGA
>CAUJGH010000445.1 GCA_963169575.1 Myxococcota bacterium
CGGCGAACCCACGGCCGAGCGCGCCGCCCGCCGTCGGCGGCTCGCTCGTCGTCGCGAGCTTCAACGTCGCGAACTTCTTCGCGACGATCGACACGACGGCCTCGAACTCGAGCGGCCCGTGCGGCCCCCTCGCCCATCTCGATTGCCGGGGCGCCGACTCCCTCGCCGAGCGCGCGCGCCAGAGCGCGAAGCTCGGCGCTGCGATCTGCCGCCTCGCGCCGGACGTGCTCGGCCTCGTCGAGATGGAGAACGATACCGGCGCGGCGACGGCCCTCCTCCAGAGCACGCTCTCGGCCTTTCCCGGCTGCGGGCCCTTTGCATTCGTCCCGAGCGGCCCGCTCGGGAGCGACGCGATCCGGGTCGCGATCGCGTACCGCGCGGAGAATGTCGAAGCGATCGGCCCGCCCGCGATCCTCGACGGCGACGTCGATCCGCGTTTCGACGACTTCCGCAATCGCCCGGTCCTCGCGCAGACCTTCAGCGAACGCGCGAACGGCGACCGCTTCACGCTCGCGGTCGCGCATTTCAAGTCGAAGGGCTCGAGCTGCGCCTTTCTCGGCGACCCCGATTCGGGCGACGGCCAGGGCAATTGCAGCGCGACCCGGCGCCGCGCGGCCGAGGCCCTCGCCGACTGGCTCGCCGGCGATCCGACCGCGAGCGGCGATCCCGACTTCCTGATCGTCGGCGATCTCAACGCCTATCGCCGCGAAGATCCCGTCCGCGCGCTCCTCGCCGGAGCCGATGACGCGCCGGACACGGCGGACGATTTCTTCGACCTCGTCGCGCACCATGCCGGCGCGGGGAACGCGCCCGGCGGAAGCCCGGGCGCAGGGGCGCATAGCTACGTCTTCGACGGCCAGATCGGCCGCCTCGATCATGCCCTCGCGAGCGCCGCCCTCGCTGCCCGCACGACGGGGGCCGCGCCCTGGGCGATCAACGCCGACGAGCCTCCCGCCTTCGACTACGACGACCCCATCGTCGATGCCGGCGAGGCGCCCTACGAGGCAAAGCCTTCGGCGCTCCCGCTCTTCGCGCCGGACGAGTTCCGAACCTCGGATCACGACCCGATCGTGATCGGTCTGCCCGAGCCCGGGTTCATCGAAGCGCTCGGCTTCGGCGTCTGCGCGCTCGCCCTCGCGCATGCCTTGCGTTCGACGCTCGCGCGCGGTCGGCGCTCCCGGTTCTCGCGCGCGCTGCGTGCTCGGCTCCCGCACGCTCTGCCGTCACGGCTCGCGCGCGCTTTACCTGCACCGCTCGCGCGCGGCCCTTCAATCCTTCGCGACGAACCCCGTTGCCATGACGAGCGGCAGCCGATCGGCGGTGACGAGCCCCGGCGGCGCGGCGACGACCGCGCGGATCGCGTTCACGGCGGGGTTCGCCGTCGCGACACCGAAATCCGTCAAGCTCTCCGGATACGCGATGGCATAGCGGGCGCGCACGCTCGGAACGCCATCGATCTCGATGACGTAGCCTTCCTCTGTCGGCCAGTCCGGCGTCATCGATTGCCCGAGCCGCCAGCAGAGGCCGAGCTCGATCACCGACTTCCCGTTCACGACCCCGGACCAGACGCCCTTGAGCCCGCAGATCGTGTCCTTCGCGATCTTCATGTACCCGAGGTCGAGGTCCTGCGTCGCGGTCCCGAACTCGACGTCGAAGCGGACCTCGTCGAGGGCGACGTCGAGCGCGGCGGCCATCATCTCGACGGCATCGTGGAAGACGAGCATTCGTTTGTGGGCTCGCTCGTAAAGCCCCGGCGTATCGGGCGGCGAAGCGAAACCGATGTCGAGCCAGGTCTGCGCCGAGGCATACGCCGTCGCATCGACGGACTCGAGGACGGATACGCGATCGATCCGCCGACAGACCGCCGTCGAGACGAGGCCGAGCACGTTCGCGAGGCCGGGATTGATGCCGGAGCCGTAGAGCGAGACGCCGCCGCGCCGCGCGGCCTCGTCGAGGCGGATCATCTCCTGCTCGCCGTAGGACCGGCCTGTGATGAAGTTGGCCGTCGAGATGACGTTGATGCCGGCCACGAGGAGGCGAACCATGTCGTCGACGATCCATTCGAGGGGCATGTAGAGGACGCAGTCGGGCTTCAGGGCGAGAATCGCCTCGATGTCGTCGGTCGCCCAGATGCCGAGCGCCCGATCGAGTCCGCAGAGCTCGCCGACATCGCGGCCGGCTTTGTCGGGGCTCCAGGCGTAGCAGCCGACCAGCTCGAGGTCGGGGTGGTCGAGCACGGCCTGGACGGCGCTGCGACCGACGAGCCCGGTCGTCCACTGCACGATGCGTAGCGGCATGATGGGGATCTGCTCCTCGAGCCGGCTCCGAGGGGATTCTCGGCGGCCGCGGGCAACGCTAGCCTGCTGCGGAGCGGCCGCTGCGCGGGCGGCCATCGAGGCGGCCTTCACGGCCTGCTCGGCGGTGGCCGACAATCGAGTTCGTCGAGATCGAAGAGACGGGCGTGATCGCTTTCGGCGCGGCCGAGATGGGGAGAGCCGTCGTCGGGCAGAAGGGCGTTCGGAAGCGTCCTTCCGCGCCCCGCTACAGCCCCGCGACCTCGACCTCGAGCTCCGCGCGGGCCGCGACTTCGGCGAGCCGCAGCCGTTCGCCGGCGTTCTCCGGCGTATCGGCGAGAAGCGCCAGCTGGCGCGCGGCCTCGGCGCGCCGGTTCTCGGAGGCGTCGCGATCGATCTCGCTCTTGAGCGCGCAGCCGTCGACGAGCACGACGACCTTCTGGCCGTCGACCTCGGCGAAGCCGCTCGAGAGCGCGGCCCATTCCGTCGCGCCGCCGGGCTTGATGATCTGCATCGGCCCGCGCACGAGGGGCGTCAGGAAGCGCTCGTGGCTCTCGAGCACGCCGAAACGTCCGGCCTCGCCCGGCAGGACGACCTGCTGGACGGCCTCGGAGAAGGCTTCGCCTTCCGGTGTGACGACGACGAGCTCGAGCGCCATGGTTCTCCGTCTCCTGTCCCTGTTCGCGCGGACGGCCCTGCCCGGTCGCGGCGAGGAGCGCCGCAGACCAGGCGAGCCGACCGACTAGACCAGCGTCTTCGCCTTGGCGATCGCGCTCTCGATGTCGCCGACCATGTAGAAGGCCTGCTCGGGCAGTTCGTCGTGCTTGCCGTCGAGGATCTCGCGGAAGCCGCGGATCGTGTCCTCGAGGCGAACGTAGACGCCGGGCGTGCCGGTGAAGCCTTCCGCGACGTGGAAGGGCTGGGAGAGGAAGCGCTGGATCTTGCGCGCGCGCGCGACGGTCAGCTTGTCCTCCTCCGAGAGCTCGTCCATGCCGAGGATGGCGATGATGTCCTGCAGGTCCTTGTAGGACTGGAGCGTCGACTGGACGCCGCGGGCGACCTCGTAATGCTCCTGGCCGACGACCTGCGGATCGAGGATGCGCGAGGTCGAGTCGAGCGGATCGACGGCGGGGTAGATGCCGATCTCGGTGAGCGCGCGGTTGAGCACCGTCGTCGCGTCGAGATGGGTGAACGCCGTGGCCGGGGCGGGATCGGTGAGATCGTCGGCGGGGACGTAGATCGCCTGCACCGACGTGATCGAGCCCTTGTTGGTCGAGGTGATGCGCTCCTGCAGCTCGCCCATGTCGGTCGCCAGCGTGGGCTGGTAGCCGACGGCGGAGGGGATGCGGCCGAGCAGCGCCGACACTTCCGAGCCCGCCTGGGTGAAGCGGAAGATGTTGTCGACGAAGAGGAGCACGTCCTTGCCTTCTTCGTCGCGGAAGTACTCGGCGGCGGTCAGGCCCGTGAGGCCGACGCGCGCGCGGGCGCCCGGCGGCTCGTTCATCTGGCCGTAGACCAGCGCCGCCTTGTCGAGCACCGTCGAGCCGTCGGCGAGCACCGAATCCATCATCTCGTGCCAGAGATCGTTGCCCTCGCGCGTCCGCTCGCCGACGCCCGCGAACACCGAATAGCCCGAGTGCTGCTTCGCGATGTTGTTGATGAGCTCCATGATGACGACGGTCTTGCCGACGCCGGCGCCCCCGAACAGACCGACCTTGCCGCCCTTGTTGTAGGGGGCGATCAGGTCGACGACCTTGATGCCGGTCTCGAGGACCTCGACCGAGGTCGACTGGTCGACGAACTCGGGGGCGGGGCGGTGGATCGGGAAGTGCATCTTCGCATTGATCGGTCCGCGCTCGTCCACCGGCTGACCGACGACGTTCATGATGCGGCCGAGGGTCTCGGGGCCGACGGGGATCGTGATCGGCGCGCCCGTGTTCCTCACGTCCTGACCGCGGCGTAGACCGTCGGTCGTGTCCATGGCGATCGCGCGCACGGTCTTCTCGCCGAGGTGCAGGGCGACCTCGATCACGAGATTGTCGGGCTGATCGTTGATCGCGGGGTTCGTCGTCGTGAGGGCGGTCAGGATCTCGGGCAGGTTGCCGCCCTCGAATTCGACGTCGACGACGGGGCCCGTCACCTGGACGATCTTGCCAATGGACATCTGCTCTCTCCTTGGTCCGCTCTCGATCGATGCCCGGGGCGGGCTCGATCCGGTCTGGATCCGGTCCCGGCCTCTCGGCCGGCCGGCGGGATGTGTTATTCGAGGGCCTGTGCGCCGGTCACGATCTCGACGAGCTCGCGGGTGATCGCCGCCTGACGCGCCCGGTTGTACTGGAGCGTCAGCTTCTCGATCAGGTCCTGGGTGTTCTTGGTCGCGGCTTCCATAGCCGTCATGCGCGCCGCATGTTCGCCGGCCTGGTTTTCGAGCAGCGCCCGGAAGACCTCGACCTCGACGGCCTTGGGGACGAGCGCGGCGAGCAGCGCGGCCGGATCGGGCTCGATCTCGAAGGGCAGGGCGCTGTCCTCGGAGACCGCGACGAGTCCGGCCTTCGGCGGCGTGAACGGGAGCAGCGGGCGCACGACCGGCGCCTGGGTCAGGGTCGAGACGAACTGGCTGTAGACGAGCACGACCTCGTCGACCTCGCCCGCCGCATAACGTCGCGCGAGCTCGCGCCCGACGTCTGCTGCCTTCTCGTAGCGAACGTCGCCGCCGATCGGCGACTCGTAGCGGATCTGATGCGGCCGGCGGCGGCGGAAGAAATCGCCCGCCTTCTTGCCGAGCAGCGTCAGGCCGACTTCGCCGAATTCCTTCTCCCGGCTCTTCAGCAGCCGATCGGCGGCCTTCAGCACGTTCGAGTTGAAGGCGCCGGCGAGGCCGCGGTCGGAGGTGATGACGACGAGCTCGAGATGCCTCTGCTCCGGATGCACGGCGAGCAGCGGATGCGTCTCGTCGAGAGGCGTCTTCGAGACCTCCTCGAGCGTCGCCCGCATGCGCGTCGCGTAGGGCCGCGCGGTGCCGATCGCGTCCTGGGCCCGGCGCAGCTTCGCCGCCGCCACCATCTTCATGGCGGACGTGATCTTCTGCGTCGACTTGACCGTCGTGATGCGACGCTTGATGTCCCGGAGATTCGCCACTACGCGGCCTCGGTCGCCTTGGCACCTGCCGCGACGGTCGGTTGGAAGATCTTCGCGAACTCGTCGAGGGCCGCGACGAGCTTCTGCTTCGTGTCGTCCTCGAACTTGCCCGTGCTTCGGATCGTCTCGAGGATCTCGCGCTTCGACGAGCGCACCCAGGCGAGCATCTCGCGCTCGTAGCGCTGGACGTCGGTGAGCTCGAGCTGCCGGATCCAGGACTCGCGGCCGGGCTGCGGCGTCGAAGCGAAGATCGAGACGACCTGCTCCTCCATCTGCAGCGGCGAATACTGGCCCTGCTTCAGGATCTCGGTCTGGCGCTCGCCGTTCGCGAGCTGCTCCTGGGTCGCCTTGTCGAGGTCCGAGCCGAACTGCGCGAAGGCCGCCATCTCGCGGTACTGGGCGAGGTTCAGCTTGAGCTGACCGGCCACCGCCTTGGTCGCCTTCGTCTGCGCGGCGCCGCCGACGCGGGAGACCGAGAGACCGACGTTGATCGCGGGCCGCACGCCCGAGTTGAACAGGTCGGTCTCGAGGAAGATCTGTCCATCCGTAATGGAAATCACGTTCGTCGGGATGTAGGCCGACACGTCGCCGGCCTGCGTCTCGATGATCGGGAGCGCCGTGATCGAGCCGCCACCGAGCTCGTCGGAGAGCTTGCAGGCGCGCTCGAGCAGCCGCGAATGGACGTAGAAGACGTCGCCGGGATACGCCTCGCGGCCCGGCGGGCGGCGCAGCAGCAGCGAGAGCTGGCGATAGGCGACGGCCTGCTTCGAGAGATCGTCATAGACGATCAGGACGTGCTTGCCGTTGTGTCCGAAATGCTCGGCCATCGTGCAGCCCGAGTAGGGCGCGATGTACTGGAGCGGAGCCGGATCGGCGGCCGTCGCGGCGACGACGATGGTGTAGTCCATCGCGCCGTACTGCTTCAGCTTTTCGGTCACCTGCGCGACCGTCGATTGCTTCTGACCGATCGCGACGTAGACGCAGACGACGTCCTTGCCCTTCTGGTTGATGATCGTGTCGATCGCGATCGCGGTCTTGCCCGTCTGGCGATCGCCGATGATGAGCTCGCGCTGACCGCGGCCGATCGGAACCATCGCGTCGATGGCCTTGATGCCCGTCGCCATCGACTCGTTCACCGACTTGCGCGTCACGATGCCCGGCGCCTTGAGCTCGACCTGACGTCGCGCTTCCGCGGCGATCGGGCCCTTGCCGTCGATCGGCTCGCCGAGGGCGTCGACGACACGACCGAGCAGCGCCTCGCCGACCGGGACCTCGATGATGCGGCCGGTGCGGCGGACGAGATCGCCTTCCTTGACGCCGCGCGAGGGGCCCATGATCGCGACGCCGACGTTGTCTTCTTCGAGGTTCAGGATCATGCCGCGCAGGCCGCCCGCGAACTCGACGAGCTCGCCGGCGAGGGCGTTGTCGAGACCGTAGACGCGCGCGATGCCGTCGCCCGCGGACAGCACGGTGCCGGTCTCGGCGACGTCGATCTCGCGGTCGTAGTTCTTGATCTCCCGCTTGAGGATGTCGGTGATCTCTCCGGGCTTGATGTCCATCTACAGGGATCCCTTCGTCAGGTTGGCGCGCAGTTGCGCGAGCTGCGTGCGGAGGCTGCCGTCGAAGACGAGGTCTCCGACCTTGGCGATGGCGCCGCCGATCAGGCTCGGGTCGATTTCGATCTGGAGGCGGACCTCGCGGCCGGTGCGATCGGAGAGCGCGCGGCGCAGGCGGTCCTTGCGGCGATCGTCGAGCGGGCTCGCGACGACGACCTCGGCGGTCAGGAGGCCCTCGGCCTGGTCGGCGAGCTCTGCGTAGGCGGCGGCGATCGCGCCGAACTGGATCAGCCGGCGCTGGTCGACGAGATAGGCGAGGAAGTTCTGGACGAGCGGGCTCACGCTCTCCCGCAGCGCGAGCGCCCGCAGCGCCGCCTTGCGCTCGGCGGCGGGATGCATCGGCGTCAGCAGTGCGGCCTCGACTTCGCGGCTGCCCGCGAACAGGGCCGAGAGACGCTCGAGCTCCGCGCGCACCTCGCGGTGGCGGTGCTCGTCCTGGGCGAGGCCGAAGAGGGCCTTCGCATAACGTTGTGCGGCGCCGCCGGCCTTCATCGCGCGACTCCTCCGGCCGCGCCCGGTTGGACGCGGGTGATGAACTCGTCGACGAGCCGATCTCGATCGGCTTCGCCGACGCCGGCCTGGAGCTTGGTCGCGGCGAGCTCGAGGGCGAGATCCGCGGCTTCGTCGCGGAGCTTCGCCTGCGCTCGGCGCAGCTCCTGATCGACCGCGGTCTGCGCGTCGCGGCGAATGCGATCCGCCGTCGCGCGCGCCTCCGCGAGAATGCGCAGCGCCTCTTCTTCCGCCCGGCGACCCGCGCCTTCGCGGATCGAGTCGAGCTCTGCCGAGAGATCGACGAGCCGTCGCTGGAGCTCCGAGTTGCGATGCTCCGCCTGGGACAGCAGATCGGCCGCCTGCGAGAGCTGGCCCTGGATGCCCTGGCGGCGGGTCGTGAAGTAGTCCGTGATCGGCTTGCGTCCGAAGTACACGAGCAGCGCGACGACGACGACGAGGTTGAAGGCCTGCCAGAGCGTCTCGCGCAGGACTTCGGCCTCGGATTTATGCGCCCCGCCCGCCGCGGCGGCTTCCCCGCCGACACACAGGACGAGCGCCGCGAGCAGACACCCCGCCAGCGCTGCGCTCGAATTCCGGACCCGGTTCACGTTCTCGCCTGCGATCATGACAACGCCCGCCCGAGCACCTGCTCTGCTGCCGCGCGCGCGAGCTCGTCGGCGCTCGCGCGCAGCCCCGCTCGCGCGGATTCGAGAGAACGCGCGAGCTCCGCACGGGCGCTCTCGAGCTGTCGTTCGGCTTCCTGCTTCGCCTGGGAAGTCAGCGCCGTCTGTTCTTCACGCGCGCGGCCGATCTCGACCTGGCGTGCGGCTTCGGCCTCGGCGCGCGTCTCGCGCACGGCCGACTCGTATCGCTCGAGGATCGAGTCCGCCTCGCGCTGCAGATGCTGGGACCGCTGGCGCGCGCCGTCGATGCGGGCGGTGCGAGCGTCGAGGGCGCGGAAGATCGGCTGGAAGATCAGGGCGTTCAGCGGGAAGACGAGCAGCGCGAACGCGATCAGCATGACCCAGAGCGCCCCGAGCCCCGATTCGTCCGGGATCAGGCCGAGGCGGATCAGCCCGAAGAGCGCGTAGTCGGGGACGAGGTTGAGCGACTCGGAGGCCTGGGCCGGCCGTGCCGCGAACGCCATCAGGGCGACCGCGGCCGCAGCCGTCGCGCGACCGAAGACGCGCGAGATCGTCGGTTCCGTTCGAGTGTCGGCCTCGACGTCGCCGCTGCGGTCTCCGGCCGACACTGCCGTGTTCGAGCACGCGCGCATCCGAGCTCCTCGCCCCATGACGTCCCGCGACGGCTGGCTCCGCCGCCGGGCGAGCTGCGCAACGTTAGGCCGCTTGCCGTTCACCGTGCCGCTCCCGTTCGATTCGACGATTCGATTCAAGAACAAGAAAGAGTCGCTCCGCGGGTCCGCTTCTCCCGCCCTGTCGTCGGCCGCGCTCGCGTCTTCGCACACCGGGCACGCACCTGGCACATTCCTGGCGCACACCCGCACTCGCAGACGGGTCCGCACCCGCGTCCATGCCGACCGCTCGCGCGGCGGACACTTCGAGCCGACTCGAACGGCCACGGGCCCACGGCTCGACCGGCTCGATCCTCGCATGCGTTCCGAACGTCGCCGGGCCGGAATCCGGGGACTCACGGCCTCCCCTGGCGCCAGCGGGTGGGTACCACGAATCGACCCACATTCCACCCGTCTCCACTCGGGGTGCAACGTTTTGTTGTCTGATCGAGCCTGCCTGGATCGCGCAGGCCGGCGACCCGGGCCGACCCGATTGGATCCGGCTTTCGGCGCGGCCGAGTCTGCCATCGTCGTCGGGTCCGTTCAACGCCTCGGAATGCCTCCAGTCGGATTCGCACCGAACGGCGGGGCAGGGCGGATTGCAGAGGGGATCGCCGCGCGCGGCCGGACCTAATCGGTCTCGCGGGCGGCCGTGGAACCTTCATCGAGGCCAGTCCCGACGACGGCGCGGCCGTTCCACACCGCATCTTCGTCGAAGGCGACGATCGGCGCCACGAGGTCCCCGTCGAGGCGCGCGCCGGGACCGAAACGCGCCCGCGTTCGCACGGCGACGGGTCCCTGGATCTCGCCGTCGCTGTCGAGGGCATCGCATTCGACGCGTCCCTCGACACGCGCGTCACTCCCGACCCGGAGATCCCCGCTACCGCGCACGCTTCCGCGGACGTGACCCTCGATTCGCGTCGGGCCGACGATCGCGACCTGGCCCTCGAACGCGCCGCCGAGAGGAACGAGCGCGCCGGCGTCGGGCGAGCGGCGAGCGGCGGAC
>CAUJGH010000446.1 GCA_963169575.1 Myxococcota bacterium
ATCGCCTGGGCAAGCGGGTGCTCGCTCGACCGCTCGAGCATTGCGGCGTATCGAAGGACCTGGTCTTCGCTGAAGCCGGAAGCGGCGACGACGCCCACGAGGCGCGGCTTTCCCTCCGTGAGCGTCCCCGTCTTGTCCACGACGATGGTGTCGACGTCACGCAGAAGCTCGATCGCCTCCGCATTGCGGAAGAGCACGCCGACGGTCGCGGCCTTGCCCGTCGCGACCATGATCGACATGGGCGTCGCGAGCCCGAGCGCACACGGACAAGCGATGATCAGAACAGCCACCGCGTTGATGAGTGCGTAGGCAAATCGGGGCTCGGGTCCGAAGAGGGCCCAGAGAGCAAAGGTCAACGCCGCGACCCCGATCACGGCAGGAACGAAGTAGCCGGCGACGGTATCCGCCATACCCTGGATCGGCGCGCGACTGCGTTGCGCTTCTGCCACCATCTGCACGATCTGGGCGAGCAGGGTCTCCGAGCCGACGCGCTCGGCGCGGATCAGCAGGGCACCGGTTCCATTGACCGTCGCCCCGGTCACCCGGTCCCCGGTCGTCTTGGCGGCCGGAATCGACTCCCCCGTCAGCATCGATTCATCGACGGCGCTCTGCCCGTCGACGACGACCCCATCGACCGGAACCTTCTCCCCGGGTCGGACCCGCAGCCGATCGCCGACCTGTACGTCTTCGAGCGGGACGTCGGTCTCGCTGCCATCGACGTCGACCCGGCGTGCCGTCTTCGGGGCAAGCCCGAGCAGCGCGCGGATCGCCGCCCCCGTCTGACTGCGCGCGCGGAGCTCGAGGACCTGCCCGAGGAGCACCAGCGTCACGATGACGGCGGCGGCCTCGAAGTAGACTGCGACCTGGCCGTGATGACCGCGAAACGATGCCGGGAAGATCGACGGCGCGATTGCCGCGAGGACGCTGTACCCCCAGGCTGCGCCCGTACCGATCGCGATCAAGGTGAACATGTTGAGATGCCGGGTTTGCAGCGACTTCCATCCGCGTGCGAAGAATGGCCATCCTCCCCAGAGGACGACGGGCGTAGCCAGCACGAGCTGAAGCCACGTGAGCGTGGCGGGAGCGAAGCGCGACGCGAGCGGCGATCCCGGCAGCATCTCTGCCATCGCGATCGCGAAGACGGGAGCCGTGAGCACGAGGCTCACCCAGAAGCGACGCGTCATGTCTTCGAGCTCGGGATTGCGCTCGTCGGAAATACCGCTGACGGGCTCGAGCGCCATGCCGCAGATCGGGCAGTCACCTGGCTTCTCGCGGACGATCTCGGGATGCATCGGACACGTGTAGGACTGCCCGGCTCGAGGCGGCGCTTCGGGCGGAGCCGGTTCGAGAAATCGTGCGGGCTCGGCACGAAACTTCGCGAGGCAGCGACTCGAGCAGAAGAGGTACGTCGTGCCCTCGTGTTCATGGCGATGCTCTGCGCTCGACGACACGGTCATCCCACACACGGGATCCTTGAGCAACGATTCCTGGACCATCATCGACCTCCGATCTTCGAGAATCGCGAAGGGATATCCATCGACTCGGGAACTCCCCAGTTGCGCAGCTGCGGACGACCCATCCGATCAGCTCCCCCGAACCGCACCTCGGTGCGCCCGGCACTTTTACCATATACCCCTATAGGGTATCTGGCAATAGGGCAGTGATCCGGCCGGTCGCGCCCCCAGGTCCCCCGTGTCCGCGGCAATCGAATCATCCGGATCTCCGATCATTCCTCGGCGATCCAATTGCTCCGCTCCTCGATTGCGTTTTTCATCCCGAAACCCCTTGGGAACCGCGGCCCACCGGTCGCAGCTCGAGGGATTCTGCCCAGCCGTGCGTACGAGGACTGGAGCACAATGAAACCCATGAACATCGACCTCGATCGCCTGCTGACTCGCTTGCGAGACGTACAACCCGACCACCGGCTCGACGACGTCGAACGTCGCGTCTGGCAGCGCATCGAGGGAGAACGCCTGGAGGCGGTGCGCGGCGACGCATGGGGATGGCGAGTGGCCCTGGCGGCGGCAGTGCTCTGCGTCGGCGTCTTTTCCAGCAGTTCGGGAGGAACGAGAGCCCGGACGGATTCGCCGTTCTCGATCCATTCGTCGTACGCGCCCTCCACGCTTCTCGAGGATGGTCGATGACCCCGCAATTTCGCCGCCTCCTGACGACCATCCTTCTGGCGCTGACGGCTGGCTTCGCGGGCGTCGGGCTCGGAAAGCTCGTATTCGAGCAGTCCGATCGACAGCCGGCGCTTCACGAGGTGATCCACGAGGAGCTTCGTCTGACGCCCGAGCAGCTGACTCGGATCGAAGGCCTGGAAGCCGACTTTCGCGTTCGACGGCAAGCTCGCGAGTCAGAGATGCGCGCGGCCAACTCCGAACTCGCTGCAGCGATCCGCGACGAGCACGCCGACAGCCCCCGTGTCACCGCCGCCATCGGAAAGTTCCACCATGCGATGGGGCAGCTCCAGACGGATATGATCCAGCACGTCTTCGCCATGCGCGACGTCCTTACGCCAGAGCAGCTGGAGACATTCGACGAGACGGTGATCTCCGCACTGACCGCCGATTCGCGATGAGCCCTCCGCCCGGTGATGCGGACGATGCAGCGCTCGTCGGGGCTGCCCTGGCGGGTGTCGAGAGCGCCTTCACGGAGATCATGCGCCGCCATAAGGGCGCCGCATATCGATTCATTCGTCGCTATGTCGGCGATCACGACGAGGCGCATGACCTCGTCCAGGAGACCTTCGTATCGGCGTGGACAGCGCTTTCCGGGTTCGACAGGACCAAGCCTCTCTCTGCCTGGCTACGTCGCATCGCGCTCAATAAATGCCGCGACTGGAGCCGCCGCCGAAGAGTCCGAAGCTTTTTCTACGGCGCCGTCTCCCTCGCCGCCTCCCCAAGGGCTCTTTCCGCTTCGGTCGAATCGACCGATGTCGAGCAGGAGGCGCTACTCGCCGCACTCGACGCATCCCTCGCCTCGCTGCCGAAGTCGCTCAAGGAGCCGTTGATCCTGACCCTGTTCGAGGGCCTCAGCCACAAAGAGACCGCGGAGCTTCTTCGCGTGAGCCCCAAGGCGATCGAGACCCGCATCTATCGCGCCCGTAGGGCCCTGGCGCAGCAATTGCGGCGTCAGCGCGCGGATGGATGATGGCGAGCCGTCGCGCTAGAACCAGGCGCGCAGCCCGACGACGAAGCCGTAGTCCGACGACCCGTCGCCGTCGGAACGCGCGAGATCCGCGGTCTCGCCGAAGACCTGGTCGTAGGAGAATCCGATATAAGGAGCGAACTCCCGGCGCAGCTCGTAGCGGAGCCGCAAGCCGAGCTCGATGCTGCTCAGCCCCGCCCCGACCCCGGCTTCGGGAACGTCCTGGGCCGCCAGGTTGATCTCGGCCTGGGGCTGCAGGATGAGGCGCTGAAACAATCGAATATCGTACGAGCCCTCGAAGCGGGCGAGTACGTCGCCGTGATCGGAAACGAACAGGGCGCCCTGCGTCAGAAACCAATATGGTGCGAGGCCCTCGAAGCCGAGCGTCGCATAGGTCCGGCGCGAGGTCGGCTCGAAGTCCTGACGAACGCCGGCTTGCAGGTCGAAGAACGGCGTGACGGCCCGGGAATAGAGCGCCTGGAGCTCGGCCGAGTCGAGCCCGGATGAAACGACCCCCTCGCCCTCCGACTTCAAGACCAGTCGATTGATGTTGCCGCCGATCCGGGCCTCGCCCTCCCAGCGGTAGCCCTGATCGCCTTTGTCCTGAACACGGTATTCGCCGAGGTTCAGCATGACCTTCGTGATCAACGCTCGGCCGTGCTCGCGCCGAAGCTGCTCGCGGGCCGCCTCCATCACCGCAGGATCGAAGACGCCGTCTGCCGCGTGATCGGTCGGGGGCGCGGGGGCGGGTTCGTCGCCGACGACCGCGTCGGAGGCTTCCTCCGTCGCATGCTCAGGGTGCATCGAGTCCATGTCCATCTCGGGAGATGGCGATTCGGACGCCGGCGGAGGTTCCGCGAAATGGGCGCCATGGTCCATGTCGTGCATCTCCGGCATCGACTGCGCCGACGCGGCCGATGCGATCGAGAACGCCAGGGCAGCGGCGAGGACGAGCCCTCTCATGAGCGATCCGCCTTCAGCGGTCGAACACTGACGACGCGGAACATGCCCGCATGCATGTGGTAGAGCATGTGGCAGTGGAAGGCCCAGTCGCCGGGCGCGTCGGCGGTGAAATCGAACGTTGCCGTCCCGCCCGGCAGGACGTTGACGGTGTGCTTGCGGGGATGATGTCCGGGGGGCCCGGTTCGCAGCTCGAAGAAATGGCCGTGCAGATGGATCGGATGAGACATCATCGAATCGTTCACGAGGGTCACGCGAACCCGCTCGTCGAGTCGGAAGGGAATGGGCGCTTTGACTTCGCTGTAGGCGATGCCGTCGAAGGACCACATGAACCGCTCCATGTTGCCCGTCAGATGGAGCTCGAGGGATCTCGAGGGCGCGCGCCGATCCGGATTGGGCGTAAGCGAGGCGAGGTCCGTGTAGACGAGAACCCTGTGGTCCACGTCGCGAAGTCCCTGCCCGCGGTCGCCCATGCGATCGACCGGCATCGGCGAGATCGTCTGGACCCCGGGACCGAGCACGACCTGCGGCGCGTTCTCGGGATTGCGCATCGACATGTCCATCTCGCCCATGGCCATGGCCGCGTGGTCATGGGCGCCGTGTTCCCCATCGTCGGCGGAAGGCGCTGCGCCGGGCCATAGCATTCCCGCGCCGCCCATCTCCATGTCCATGTCCATGCCCATGTCGCGCATGGTCGCGAGGGGACGCTTGCGTCGGGGCGGCACCTCGGCGGTCTGTCCCGCGCGCGTCGCGAGCGTCGCGCGCCCCATGCCCGAGCGATCGACCGCCTCGGCGACCAGGGTAAACGCGCGATCCTCCGTCGGACGGACGATCACGTCATAGGTCTCCGCAACCGAAATCTGGAACTCGTCGACCGCGACAGGACGAACATCCTGTCCGTCGGCGGCGACGACCTCCATCTCGAGGCCGGGAATGCGAACGTTGAAGATCGTCATCGCCGCCGCGTTGACGAAACGCAGGCGCACGCGTTCGCCGGGAACGAACAGGGCCGTCCAGTTGTCCTCGGGCCCGTGCCCATTGATGAGGAAGCGATACGTCGATCCGGTGACGTCGGAGATGTCGGCCGGGTCCATGCGCATCCCGGCCCATTCGACTCGGTCGCTGAAGGACTGGTCCCGTCCCGCGAGCAGGCCCGCGATCGTCTGGCGCTGGAAATTGAAGACGCCGGCTTGCTGCTTCAGCCGGTTGTAGAGGGTATGCGGGTGCATGAAGCTGTAGTCGGAGAGCACGACCGCGTACTCGCGATCGAAGCGGACCGGGTCGTCGCCTGCCGGATCGATGATGATGGGCCCGTAATGGCCCTCCTGCTCCTGGAGTCCGGAATGGCTGTGATACCAGTAGGTTCCGGATTGCCGGACCGGAAACTCGTAGACGAAGGTCTCGCCGGGACGAATGCCCGGAAAGCTCACGCCGGGAACGCCGTCGAATTGAAAGGGCAGGATCAGTCCGTGCCAGTGGATCGAGGTGTCCTCGTCGAGATCGTTCGTGACCGAGAGGCGGACGTTCTGACCTTCGCGCAATCGGATCAGCGGCCCCGGAATCGTGCCGTTGATCGTCGTCGCGTGACCGCGGCGTCCATCGACCGTCCAGTGCGTGCGTGAGATCCGGAGCGCGATCTCGTCCCCGGAGAGCTCTTCCGCCGCCGGGAGCTGCGGCGATGAAGCGGACCGCGCCCAGGCCGGAAAGAGGCCCGGCATCGCGATCCCTGCCCCAGCCAGGCCGACACCCGTAATGAATGTTCGTCGATCGATCCGCACGATATTCCTCCAACCAGAACAGGCCAGCCATCCGCGCGGACACCGGGGCGATGGCCTACGCCTCGAAGCGCCCTTGCACGATCCGAAGGAGCGACGCCCCCGTCAGAACGCCATGTGATTGGCGCCGTGCGTGACTTCGCCGCCCAGAAAGCCCTGCGTCAGGATCAGGACCACGCTCGCGACCAGCAGGACGCAATACGATCGCGAGCGACTTCCGGTCACGGTCGGCACCGAAAGCCTGCCCGCGTTCCAGAGCAGAAGCAGAAGGAACGGAATCGTCGATCCCAACCCACGGTGGATCGTCATCGCCCAGTCGTCCTCGGCGCTCGGAAGGCCCGCGCCCGCCCAACCGAACGACGCGGCGACGAACGCCCCGGCGACGGCCACGCCAAGCAGGATCTGGTTGTTGGCGACGTAGCGCGGCGTCCGTCGCGACCATGCCAGGAGCTCGAGCAATCCGACCGTCACGGGCAAGGCAATCGGAAAATGAATCACGGCGGGATGCCAGGCGCCGAGCCACGCGAGCAGTCTTGCTCCGAAGGTCGCCGGATGCTCCGGCTCGCCGTGGATCGGGCCGGCGCCGTCAGCGG
>CAUJGH010000447.1 GCA_963169575.1 Myxococcota bacterium
TATCGGCCATGTCCACGGCGGCGCTCCTCGTCATCGGCAACGAAATCCTTTCGGGCAAGGTCCGGGACACCAACTCCCCGTTTCTCGCCGTCGAGCTGCGCAAGCTCGGCGTCGATCTCGAGCGCATCGTCACGATCCCCGACGTGATCGAGACGATCGCCCGGGAGGCGCGTGCTCTCTCGAGCGCATACGACTACGTCTTCACGTCGGGCGGCATCGGTCCGACCCACGACGATCTCACGATGGACGGCATCGCCCTGGCCTTCGAGCGAAAGATCGTCGTCCATCAATCGATGATCGATCGCATGGAGCGCTATTCGGACAAGCCGGTGAACGACGCCATGCGCAAGATGGCGATGATCCCCGACGGCGCGGAGGTGCTCGACGTCGGCGGGCTCTGGTTCCCGGTCGTGGTGGTCGAGAACGTCCACATCTTTCCCGGCATCCCCGAGCTGTTCGAGAAGAAGTTCCACTCGATCCGGGACCGCTTCGCCGGCGTTCCGTTCCACCTCAAGAAGTTCTACGTCCGGGAGAACGAGTCCGAGATCGCGGACGTGCTGAACGCGCTGCTGCGGGCGTTCCCCGAGCTGATGCTCGGCTCCTATCCGAAGATCAACGAGGTGGACTTTCGCGTGCTGTTGACCCTGGAATCGCGGAACGCGGACTACCTCGCGCGCGCAGCAGAGACGCTCGCGCGCGAGCTGCCCGAAGGCGCGATCCACCGCATCGAATGAGGCGGCGGCGGCCGATTGCCCGCGCGGCGCGGCGGAGTGCCCCGGCCGCGAACGGAGCCCGGCGGGCGTGAACAGAGCGACGACCCTGCGCCTACTCGCCTTCGTCCATCCGGCCTGGATGCTGGCGAGCCTAGCGCTCGCCGTCGCCACCGCGCGGCTCGGGCTCGAGATCCGCCGGCGAAGGGCCGCGGGCCGACCCGTCGGTGCGGCGCTGCGCGAGCGTCATCTCCGCTTCGGCCGGAGCGCGGTCGCCCTCGTCTGGGCCGGCTTCGGGCTCGGCGCGCTCTCGATGGTCGCGCTGCGCGAACGCGCCGCGTTCGACAGCTTCCACGGCATTCTCGGCGTCGTCGTCTGCGGGCTCTTCGCCTGGACGGGCCATTCCGGCCGGGCCCTCGCGCGCGGCGACGGCACGGCACGCGGGCTGCACCGGGGCGTGGCGGCGGCGAGCATCGCGGCCGCGCTGTTGTCGGCGGTGGCGGGCTTCGTGCTGCTGCCTTGAGCGAGTAGCGCGACTAGCGTCGCGGATCCGGCAGGACGTCGACGGCGCGCTGGCGCAGCCAGTGGTCCGCGAGCGTCAGGCAGACCATCGCCTCGACCATCGGGACGGCGCGCGGCAGCACGCAGGGGTCGTGGCGTCCGCCGGCTTCGAGGACGACGGGCTTGCCGTCGCGATCGACCGTCTGCTGGGCGACGCGCACCGTCGCCGTCGGCTTGAACGCGACGCGCAGCAGGATCGACTCGCCATTGCTGATGCCGCCCTGGATGCCGCCCGATCGGTTGGTCGTCGTGCGCGTGCGGCCCTCTGCATCGGTCGTGAAGGGATCGTTGTGCTCGCTGCCGGTCAGGGCCGTGCCCGCGAAGCCGGAGCCGATCTCGAAGCCCTTCGCCGCGGGCAGCGAGATCAGGGCCTTCGCGAGATCCGCTTCGAGCTTGTCGAAGACGGGCTCGCCGAGCCCCGCCGGCACCCCGCGTGCGATGCATTCGACGACGCCGCCGACCGAATCGCCGCGCCGTCGCACCTCGTCGATCAGCGCGTACATCCGCTCCGCCGCTTCGGCGTCGGGACAGCGCACGTCGTTCGCGTCGATCTCCGCGAGCCGGACGGTCTCGGGATCGACCTTCGAGTCGATCGCCTGCACCCGGCTCACCCACGCGAGCACCTCGATCCCCGCCACCTCGCGCAGCAGCTTGCGCGCGATCGCCCCCGCCGCGACGCGGCCGATCGTCTCGCGCGCGCTCGCGCGGCCGCCGCCCTGCCAGTTGCGGATCCCGTACTTCGCCTCGGTCGTGAAATCCGCGTGCGAGGGGCGGTAGAGATCCCGCATGTCGGCGTAGGCGCTCGGGCGCGCGTCCTGATTGCGGACGAGCAGCGCGATCGGGCTGCCGAGCGTCCGGCCCTCGAACATCCCGGAGAGGATCTCGACCCGGTCCGCTTCCTGGCGCGGCGTCGTCAGCACACTCTGGCCGGGACGTCGGCGATCGAGATCCGCCTGGATCTCGGCGACGTCGAGCGCGAGCCGCGGCGGGCAGCCCTCGACGACGACCCCGACGCCGCCGCCGTGGGATTCGCCGAAGGTCGAGATGCGAAAGGCCTGGCCGAACACGCTGCCCATGGATCGAAGACGCTCCGGATGCAGGGAAGGATGGACGGCGCCGAGGGTATCGCTTGTGGGCGATGGATGCCGTGCGGCAGACGGCCTCTCGGGAAAAGTCCGGATCGCGGGCCGGGCCTTGTCCCCGGTGCGATCGCGAATCGCGGTTCCAATGAGAGCGCAACGTTGCGGCAGCACTCAAGCCCGGCCGCCTCCGCGTCGACATTTTTTCGAGACGAGGGCTCCTCTGAATCGGGGCCGCAGGAATGAGGCGAGATGCGGATCGAATCGATCGAGGAGACCACCGAGGCGAATCGGGTCGCCGCCGCGAGCGTCGCCCGGGGTCGGGACCTCGCGGGCACCCGGGCGTCCGGCGCGGCGGTCGTGGTGTCGCTGCTTCCGAGGCTCGTGCGGCTGCTCTCGGGCTCGCCCGCCCCGGCCCGGAGTGTCGGACTAGCCCAGGCGAGCGAGCTGCTCGCGCGGGGGCTCGGCGCGGATCGTGTCGGGATCTACCTGCCGGAGCCGCCGGTCGGCGCGCCCCAGTCGAACCCGTCCGCCGAGCCCGCCTCCGAAATCGCCCGCTTCGTGCTGGCCGCTTCGAGCGTCGGCACCGCCCGCCCCCGCACCGGCGCGGGGGGAGGGTCGCGCGACGACGGGATCGAGCTCTCGCCCGCCGATCCGGTCGGTCGCCGGCTGCTGGGTGGCCACGCGGTCCGCGTCCTCCGGCCGTCCTCGCTGCGCGGAACGGGCGCCGTCGCGGGCGCGATCGATTCGAGCGGCTGGTCGCGGATCCACACGACTCTCCATGTGCCCTGTCCCGGCCCGTCCGGCCTCGTCGCCCTGATCGCCTTCGATGGCGCCTTTCTCGTCGCGCCGGATGCGCGCGATATCGAAGCGCAGCTGGAGGGAGTCGCCGTCCTCCTGGCAGGCTTCCTCGAACGCGACCGCCTCGCGCGCGAGCTCGCCGCCACGCGCGCCGAGCGGGCGCATGCTGAGCGGCTCGCCACCGTCGGTCGCGTCGCCTGCTCGGTCGCCCACGATCTCAACAACGTCCTGACGGTGATCGTCGGCCATGCCGACTTGCTGGAGCTCGACCTCGACGACGGGCGAGGCCAGGTCGCCGACACATCGGCCGGTCAGGCGCTCGAGGAGATCCGGCTCGCCGCCGCGCGCGGGGCCGGCCTCGTCGAAGAGGTGCTGGCCTACGGTCGCAATCGGCCGGGCGGCATGGCCCTGGTCGACCTCGGCCCGGTCCTCGAGCGGCTCGGCGGCATGCTGAAGCGGATCGCAGGGGACGCGGTCCTGCTCAGCTACGAGATCGAGTCGGCGCTTTCGCCCGTCCGCCTCGACCGCGAGCGCTTCGAGCGCATCGTCGTGAACCTGGTCGCGAACGCGCGGCATGCGATCGAGGCGGGTCGCGAACGTCCGGGCCGGATCGAGCTGCGCCTCGAACGCGACTGTGACGCCGCCCGTCCGGACCCGGCTGCTGGCGGCGATCGCGCCGGCATGGGCGGCGTTCGGCTGCGGGTCCGCGACAACGGCTGCGGCATGGACGCCGCGCTGCAGGCCCGCGTCTTCGAGCCCTTCTTCACGACGCGCAGCCGAGCGGGTGGCTCCGGTCTCGGGCTCGCCGACGTGGCCGACTTCGCCCGCGAGGCCGGCGCCGTCGTCACGGTGGAGAGCGCGCCGGGCGCGGGCTGTGAGATCGCGCTCCGATTCCCCGCGGCGAGCGCGCGCGGAGACTGAGCCGCCGGGCGCCACCTTCCTCTTCTCGCCCGCGCCGTCGCCTCCCCGCGCGATCCGATCGGTTACCCTGCGCCGACGCCGGCGCGAGGAGGATCGATGCGCGAGTGGTTGTACGACGTGTTTCGCGAGCGTCCCTGGTGGATGAGCGCGACCATGATCTTCTGCGCCTGGATGGCCTTCGTGTACGTGCCCTGGGATCTCTTCGTGAAGCCGGTCGCGCGGGACGAAGAGATCTGGTTCGGGATCGAATTCCGCGGCTTGCTCGCGAAGCTCGCCGCGTTGCCGCACTGGTTCGTGTATGGCGCCGCCGTGCACGGCTTCCGCCGCCGAAGGCCGTGGATGGCGATCTGGGCGCCGGCCTATGCGGCGCAGGTCGCCTTCAGCATCTTCGTCTGGAAGGCGCTCGAGACCGGCGGGCTGACCGGCATCGTCTTCGGATTCCTGTTCGCGCTGCCGATGACCGGCCTCGCCTATGCCTTCTGGTCGCGGCGGGATTATTTCGCGCCGCGGCCGCTCGGGCTCGTCGCTCGCTACGGCGACTGGGCGCTGGTGACGGGTGCATCGTCGGGCATCGGCGCGGAGCTCGCGCGACAGATCGCGGCGGATGGCATGAGCGTCGTGCTTTCGGCGCGCCGCGGTGATCGCCTCTCGCGACTCGCCGAGGAGATCGAGAAGGCATCGGGAGTCGCGACGCGGGTCGTGGTCGCGGATCTGTCCGAGCGCGACGGGCAGGCGGCGCTGCTGGACGGCGTCGACGATCTCGAGATCGGGCTGCTCGTGAACAACGCGGGGTTCGGCTACCAGGGGCGCTTCGACCTCCAGGACGGGGAACGCCTGCGCCGACTCGTCGCCGTCAACTGCGAGGCGCCGCTCGTGCTGACGCATGCGCTCGCGCGGCGGATGTGCGAACGCGGGCGCGGCGCGGTGCTCTTCACGGGCTCGGCCTCCGGCCATCAGCCGCTGCCGCTGCACGCGGTGTACGCGGCCTCGAAGGCCTTCGGTCTGATTCTCGGCGAGTCGCTCTGGGGCGAGCTGCGGGCGGCGAACGTCGACGTGACGGTGCTCGAGCCGGGCTCGACGCAGACCGAGTTCCACGCGGTGGCGGGCGAGCTGCCGCATCCGGGGGCCGAGGTCGAGGGCGTGGCGCGCGCGGGGCTCGAGGCGCTGGGGCAACAGCCCTCGATCCTGGTCGGCTGGTACAACTGGCTGCGTTCGAACGTCGCGTCGCGCCTGCTGACGCGGCCCGTCGCGATCCACGCGGCCCACGCCCTGATGAAGAAGCAGACGCCCGAGGACATGCGTTAGTCGAACGTCGAAGAGAGCGCGAGCGGAGCAAGAACGATGGCCCAGGCCCATTGGCTGATGAAGTCGGAACCCTTCAAATATCCCTTCGAGCGGCTGGTGCGCGACGGCTCGACCCATTGGGACGGCGTCCGCAACTACGAGGCGCGCAACAACCTCGCCGCGATGAAGCAGGGCGATCTCGCGCTCTTCTACCACTCGAACGAGGGCAAGGAGGTCGTCGGTGTCGTCGAGATAGTGAAGGAGTCCTACCCGGATCCGACGACGGACGACGAGCGCTGGGTCGTCGTCGACGTCGCGCCGCTCGTCGCCTTCCGCGAGCCGGTCTCGCTCGGCACGATCAAGGCGGATCCGGCGCTCTCGGAGATCGCGCTCGTGCGCCGCGGCCGCCTCTCCGTCGTCCCGCTGACGCCGGCCGAGTTCCGCCACATCCTCGCGCTGGGGAAGACGAAGCTTCCGCCGCGACGGTCGGGCCGCTCGGCGAGCTAGTTTCCGAGCGCGGCGAGGGCGTCGGCGTACTCGTTCCAGCGCAGGCCTTCGTGGGCGCGGATCCAGCGCAGCTCGATCCGCGGCTTCTCCTTCTTCAGCGCGTAGAGCTGCTTCACGAGGTCGAGGTTCTTGATCGGGCCGCCCTTGCGGGTCCAGCCTCGGCGCTCCCAGCCGATCGCCCATTCGTTGATCGTGTTGACGCAGAGCTGGCTGTCCGAATGGATGACGAGATCGCGGTCGGCCGGCAGGGCCTTGAACGCCTCGATCAGGGCGCGCAGCTCCATCCGGTTGTTGGTCGTGTCGGGCTCGCGGCCGTGCCCTTCGGCCTTGATCTCGCCGCGCTCGACCCAGACCCAGCCCCAGCCGCCGGGGCCGGGGTTCGGTTCGCAGGAGCCGTCGGTGAAGACGCCGTCTTCGGGGCCGTCGAAATGGGATTCGAGCACTTCGTCGGGCGTCAGCCGGCGCGTCATCCGCTGCGACATCAGGCGCTCACCCGGAAGTAGACGACGTCCCCGTCCTGCACGATGTAGTCCTTTCCTTCGACCTGCATGACGCCCTTCGCCTTCGCGCCGGCCTCGCCGCCGTTCGCGACGTAGGTCTCGAAGGGGATCACCTCGGCCCGGATGAAATGCTTCTCGAAGTCCGAATGGATCTCGGCCGCGGCGCGGGGCGCGGCGGTCCCGCGGCGGACCGTCCAGGCACGGATCTCCTTCGGGCCGGCGGTGAAGTAGGTGACGAGGTCGAGCAGCGCGTAGGCGGCGCGGATCAGGCGGCTCAGGCCGGGCTCGTCGATGCCGAGGCTCGCCAGGAACTCGCGCTTCTCTTCGGCGGGCAGCTCGGAGAGCTCGGCCTCGATCTTGCCGCAGATGCGGACGACGCCGGCGCCCTGCTCGGCGGCGTAGGTCTCGAGCTCGCTGCTGTGCGCATTTCCGCTCGCGAGGGAATCTTCGTCGACGTTCGCGACATAGAGGACGGGCTTCGCCGTCAGAAGATGGGCGTCGAGGAAGGCGGGCCGGAGCGGATCCGGGACGTCGAAGGTCCGGGCGGGCAGGCCCTTGGCGAGATGCTCCCGCAGGGCTTCGAAGAACTCGACTTCCTGCTTCGCCGCCTTGTCGCCCGAGCGGGCGATCTTGCGGGCCCGATCCGCGCGCTTCTCGACCGAGTCGAGGTCGGCCAGTCCGAGCTCGATCTCGATCGTCTCGACGTCGCGTCGCGGGTTCGGGCCGCCGTCGACGTGGATGACGTTCTCGTCGTCGAAGCAGCGGACGACGTGGATGATCGCGTTGGTCTCCCGGATGTTGCCGAGGAACTGGTTGCCCAAGCCCTCACCCTTCGACGCGCCCTTCACGAGGCCGGCGATGTCGACGAACTCGACCGTCGTCGGAACGACGGATTGCGAATGGACGATCGCCTGGAGCTGGTCGAGGCGCGGGTCCGGTACGACGACGACGCCCGTATTCGGCTCGATCGTGCAGAACGGATAGTTCTCCGCCTGGATCCCTGCCGCCGTGAGGGCGTTGAAGAGAGTGCTCTTCCCGACGTTCGGGAGGCCGACGATGCCGCAAGTGAGTCCCATGGGAGGCGCATGTTCCCGAATTCCCGCGCTTCTGTCATGTCGTCAGTCGGGAAGCGGTCGGCGTCCGTTCCCGCCGGCGCCGGCTCGGCCGGGCCGACTCGAGAACTCCGTTCCGAACTGACGAGACATTAGTTTCGATCGATCTGCGAATTCCTCTTTTCGATCCCGGGGCAGATGTGGGAAGCTGTCTTCACGACGCAAGTCGGGGTGGGAGACGGAAGGTTCGAGGCACCGTCCGTTCGACCGTTCCGCTCCGGACTCGAGGTCGGGACTGCACCAAGGCGACATCGCTCGTCGCCGAAATCAGCTGCTGGAGTCGGCGTATCAGGGTCGCCGATGGAGGAGACGGACAGGTCGGGGATCGAGTATCGAACGAGTCGTGAAGCGACGACTCGGGGCAGCGCAGACCGCCCGAGGACGACCGAGCCCGCCGCAGGCCACGGAAGTCCGGAAGGGAGATCCGGCGGGAATCGAAATCCGGCTTCGAGAAGCCGATTCGGAGCCCGAAGGTGCGAGGGAGGCGAAGCCCGTTCGCGGCACTTGGGAAGGGCCGCTTTCGACCTGTGTGCAGGCTCGTTCGAGCGAGCGGGATCGGGATGGGTTCCATCGGATACGGCGGGATCGCGCTTCGGAGAACGAAGCCCGATCCCGCCGTTTTCATTGGGGTCCCGTCATGGATTCATGGACGGGCCTCTCTCAGGAAGGCCTCGCTGCGCCCCGGCGACGGCCGGGCGACTACTCGGCGGCCGCGAGGCGCGCCAGCTCGCCGTCGATCACGCGGCTCAGTTCTGCGACGTCGCGGGCGCCCTTCATCGGGATGCCGTTCACGAAGAACGCGGGCGTGCCCGTGACCCCGGCGGCCTCACCGGCCCGGGCGTCGTTCTCGACGTAATCCTTGAAGCGCCCCTCCTCGATGCAGCGCCCGAGCGCCGCGTCATCGAGGCCGATCTCCCCGGCGATCGCGTCGAAGCTGCTCTCGTCGATCCTTCCATTCAACGCGAAGACGGCGTCGTGGAAGGCCCAGAACTTCCCCTGTTCGTCTGCGCACATCGCCGCCTCGGCAGCAGGCCGCGCGAAGGGATGGATCTGGTCCAGCGGGAAATGCCGGTGGACCAGGCGGACGTCCTCCGGATATTTCGCGAGGACGTCGGCGAGCACCTTCTCGGAGCGGATGCAGTACGGGCATTGATAGTCGCTGAACGTGACGAGCGTGACGCGCGCGTCGGCCGGTCCGCGCACGAGACGCGTCGCTTCCACATCCTGGCGCGGCGGCGCGAGCACCATTTCCCAGGACAGCGCCTCGAGCTTCGGATCGATGAACTCGTTCCAGGCCGCGGCCTTGCGCTCCTGGCCCAGCATTCGCTCGATCTGGGGCGCGATCGCGTCGAGCGGCGCACCGCCGAGCCGCGCCTCGTTCTGCTTGTACCAGGTCGTGACGTCCTCGACCGAGACCGGAGCCGCCGCGGCCGTCACCTCTTCGAAGAGCGCATCCGGCGTGAGTCCCTTCTTCGCCGCCTCGGCCTCGACGACATGGCGCTGGATCAGCTCGCGCACCGCCGATTCGCGCATCTCGTACTGCCGATCCTCGGGCTGGCGCAGGAATTCGTCGAGGAACTGCTCCTGCATCCGTTCGTTGAGCTCGCCGACGCTGATCTCGCGGCCGTCGAGCACGAGCGCGACCTGCTCGTCGCCCGGCCGCGTCTTCTTCGCAGCGCTCTTCGCGGAATCGTCCTCGCCGAGGCCGATCCGGCCGCAGCCGCCGAGCAGCGCGAGAACGGCGAACATCGCGAGGACGGGAGAGAGGAAGGGCGAGCGGACGGAGTCGATGGGGTTCGTCATGCGGGCAGGGTATGTGTTTCCGGCCCGTCCGTCTCCTGGGAATCCTGCCGATAGCGGGCGAGAAACGCGTGCGCGAACTCCGCGTAGTCACCGGCGAGGATGGCCGCGCGCGCATCGCGGACGAGGCGCTGGTAGAAGCGCACGTTGTGGATCGAGCAGAGGACGGCCGAGAGCACCTCGTTCGCCGCGAAGAGGTGATGGATGTACGCCCGGCTGAAGCCGCCGGTGCAGGTATAACAGTCGCAGGAGCTGTCGACGGGGTAGGTGTCGCGGCGGAATCGGCGATGGGTCAGGCGGATGCGGCCGCGGGCGGTGAAGACCGTCGCGGAGCGGGCATAGCGGGTCGGGATCACGCAATCGACCATGTCGATCCCGAAGCCGATGCAGGCGATCAGGTCTTCGGGCAGCCCGACGCCCATCAGGTAGCGGGGCTTGTGCTCGGGGAGCAGGGGCGCGGCATGGCGCGTCACCTGGCAGAGCAGCTCGTGGCCCTCGCCGACGGACACGCCGCCGATCGCATAGCCCGGACAGTCCATCGCGACGAGCGACGCCGCGCAGGCCTCGCGCAGCTCGGGATAGGTCGAGCCCTGGACGATCCCGAAGAGCGCCTGATCCTGGGGCCGCGCATGGGCCTTCATGCAGCGCTCCATCCAGCGCAGCGTCCGGCGTACGCCCTGGCCGGCGAGCTCGCGGGTCGCGGGGTAGGGCGTGCACTCGTCGAAGGCCATGATGATGTCGGCGCCGAGCTGGTTCTGGATCTGGATCGAACGCTCGGGCGTCAGCTCCATCTTCTTGCCCGTGACCTCGTTGTCGAAGGTCGCGCATTTGTCGCTGATCTCGACGCCCGGGAGCGAGAAGACCTGGAAGCCGCCCGAGTCCGTCAGGATCGGCCCCGGCCACTGCATGAAGGCGTGCAGCCCGCCGAGCTTCTCGACGAGCGCCTCGCCCGGGCGCAGCGCGAGATGATAGGTGTTCGCGAGGACGACCTCGGCGCCCGTCTCCGCGACCTGCGCCGGCGTCATCGCCTTCAATGCGCCATGGGTCCCGACCGGCATGAAGGCCGGCGTGTGCACCGGCCCATGCGGCGTCGCGAGGCGGCCCGCGCGCGCGAGATCGCTCGTCGCTTCGAGGGAGAAACGGAAGTCGGAGGTCGGGTTCGGATCCATCGCGGCGCAGCGTAGGGTACGATCGCGCCGCTCGGCGAGATCGCGGGTTCGGAGCGCCCGCAGGGACGTCGCGAGGGAGGCGGGTTGGACGGACGCGGGAGCGGCGGGGCGGGTACGGCGATCGAAAGGGAGCAGACGTCGCGAGCGGTGTTCGCGGATCGCCTGATCCTGCGCGTGCGCGAGCTGGGGCATCCGCTCTGCGTCGGCCTCGATCCGCTGCGCGCCTCGATTCCGCCGGTCTTCGCGCGGGGTTCGATGAAGCCGGGCGACGAGCGGACCGCCGACGCGATCGAGGCATTCCTCGCGGCGGTGATCGATCGCGTGGCCGGGCGGGTCGCGATCGTGAAGCCGCAGATCGCGTTCTTCGAGCCGCTCGGCTGGCGCGGGATCCGAGCGCTCGAGCGGCTCGTGAATCGCGCGCGCGCGCAGGGGCTGCTGGTCCTGCTCGACGCGAAGCGCGGGGACATCGGCTCGACGGCCGAGGGCTATGCGGAGGCCTATCTCGGGGACGAAGCGGCGATTCCGGCGGACGCGCTGACGGTGAACCCGTATCTCGGCTTCGACACCCTCGAGCCCTTCGTGAAGGCGGCCCGGGCGAACGGGCGCGGACTCTTCGTGCTCGTCAAGACGAGCAATCCAGGAAGCGGGGATCTGCAGGATCGCGACGTCGAGGGGGAGCCGCTCTTCGGCCGGGTCGCCCGGGGTCTCGCGCGCAGCGAGGCGCTGCTGTGCGGGCCGCAGACCGGCTGGTCCTCGCTCGGGGTCGTTTGCGGTGCGACATGGCCGGATCAGGCGCGGCGGGTCCGCGAGGCGCTGCCGGCTTCGCTCTTCCTCGTTCCCGGCTATGGCGCCCAGGGAGGCAGCGCAGCCTCGGCCGTCGCGACCTTCGTCGCGGGACCCAAGGGGCTCGAGGGCGGGATCGTCAACTCGTCGCGCGCGATCCTGTTCCCGGAAGCCGCGCGCGGAACCGACGATGCCGGGACCTGGGAGCGCGCGTTCGACGCGGCCCTGGATCGGGCGATCGACGAACTCGGCAATGCCGTGCAGCGCGGGGCCTAGCGCGTCGAAGGCGCTGCTAGCGGTAGAACTTGCGCTCGCCGCCGGTCTGGCGCTTGCGGGCGCGGCGGTGCTTGGCCTTGAGCTTCGCGCGGTGGCGGCTCGACTTGTTGCGCTTGACGTGGCCGGTCGACTTCTTTCGGACGCTCATCGGAGATGCCTCGCGTGGGGCCTACGGGGAGCGGCTCTGAACCTTCGGTCCGAGACGATCCGGGCCCACGCCGTACGGGGGTGTCGGAAGGGGGCGGAATCTAGGCGAGTCGTGCCCGGATTTCCATGGCCCGCCGGGCGGTTCGGGAGTCCGCCGCCGCTCGGGCTAAGCTGCGCGTCTGCCCGGCCCCGAATCCGAGGGGTCGCGCCCAAGGTGGCCCCCCGATGACTGCCCTGCTCGACCGGATGATGGATTTCGACCTGAGCGAGGACCAGCGCCTGGTCCGCCAGACCGTCCGGCGCTTTGCCGAGACCGAGATCCTGCCCCATGTCGAGCGCTTCGAGCGCGAGGAGCGCTACCCCTCGGAGCTGATCGAGAAGCTCCCCGCCCTGGGCCTGATGGGCCCGATGATCCCGGAGGAATACGGAGGCTCGTTCAGCGACGTCGTCAGCTACGGCGTCATTTGCGAGGAGCTTGCCCGGGTCGACTGGGTCGTCGCCTCGGTCGTCTCGGTCGCCAACTCCCTCGTCGCCGGCTCGCTGCTCCGCTTCGGAACGCAGGCGCAGAAGGAGCGCTTCCTGCCGGGTATCGCCCGCGGCGAGATCGTCTGCTCCGCCTGCCTGACCGAGCCCCGCGGCGGCACCGACCTCGGCAACATGGACACCACCGCGACGAAGGTCGACGGCGGCTGGCTCCTGAACGGCACGAAGGTCTTCATCTCCCACGCCGAGCACGCCCGGCTCTTCTTCATCGTCGCGACGATCGACCGCGGCCGGAAGCACAAGGGCGTCACCGCCTTCGTCGCCGACCCGCGCGAGATGAAGGGCATGCGGCTCGGCGCCTTCCCGATGCGAACCCTGAAGCGCGACAATCTCGCCGAGGTCCATTTCGAGGATTGCTTCGTTCCCGACGAAGCCGTCCTCGGCGAGCCC
>CAUJGH010000448.1 GCA_963169575.1 Myxococcota bacterium
GAGGCGGTGGTCGCCATCCTGGGCGCCGAACATGAGCGCCGCCGAATCGTTCGCCGCCGCGCCGAGCCTCGTCGACCTGCTGCTCGCCGAGCAGCGGTCGCTGCGCGCCGTCGACGAATTCTCGGCCTGGCACGCGCGACAGGGCGCCGGGAGCGCCCGCTTCGAGACGCTGATCCCGAGCGCGCTGCCGGGCGAGGGCCAGCAATTCGCCTTCGTCGTCGATCTCGACGTCTGCACCGGCTGCAAGGCCTGCGTCACCGCCTGCCACAGCCTGAACGGTCTCGAGGCCGGCGAGACCTGGCGCAAGGTCGGCGAGCTCGAGGGCGGCGGCATCGCCGGAACGGATGTCCCGCACGTGCAGACCGTGACCTCCGCCTGCCACCACTGCGAACGTCCGGCCTGTCTCGAGGGCTGCCCTGTCCAGGCCTACGAGAAGGATGCGGCGACCGGCATCGTGATCCACCTCGACGATCAATGCATCGGCTGCCGCTATTGCCAGCTCATGTGTCCCTACGACGTGCCGCAATTTTCGGAGCGGCTCGGGATCGTGCGCAAATGCGACATGTGCCATGGGCGGCTCGCGGCCGGCGAAGCGCCGGCCTGCGTGCAGGGCTGTCCCAACGAGGCGATCTCGATCGGAATCGTCGATCGGGCGGGCGATCCCGTCGAGGAGCGGACGCAGGGCGCGCGACGGATTCGCGCCGAACGGTCCGACGACGTCATGCTGCTCCCGGTCGTTCCGGGCGGGATGCCGCGCTCGTCACTGACGGGGCCGACGACGCGTTATGTCAGCGCCCGGGGCCTGCCCGCGGCGCTGCAGCCCGCCGAGGGCACTGCTCCGCGCCCCGCCGAGGGCCATACGCCGCTCGCCGTGATGCTCGTCCTGATGCAGGCCTCCGTCGGGGCGCTCCTCTTCGAGCGGCTGCTCGCGGCGCTCGCCCCGGCGTCGGCGACGAGCCTGCTCGCGCGGGACGTCGCGCTGATCGTCGCCGTGCTCGTCGGCTTCGCAGGCCTCGCGGCGAGCTCGCTCCATCTCGGACGACCGCTCTTTGCGTTCCGGGCCCTGCTCGGCCTTCGGACGTCCTGGATGAGCCGCGAGATCCTCGCCTTCGGCGCGTATGCGGGGCTGCTCGCCGCAGCGCTCGCGGCCACGGTGGCGCGGTGGAGCGCATTCGCGGCCGGGTTGGGCGCCCTCGATCCGCTGGCGCGTTCGGCTGCGCTCGGGGCAGGGCTCGCCGGATTCGTCTGCTCCGTCCAGATCTATGCCGTCACGGGCAGGCCGGCGTGGCGCGCGGACAGGACCGCGCTCCGCTTCGGCAGCACGCTGCTCCTGCTCGGGGCCGTCGTCGCCGCGTTCGCGTGGTGCGCCGGACGGGTGGGGGCCGGTGTGCGCGCGGGGGATGCGGTGGGCGTCGCGCTCGCGCTGTCCGTGGCGGTGATCGGGCTCGCGCTCGCGAAGCTTGCACTCGAGCGCGGGCATCTGGTCCACGGCGATGCGGGCTTCGACGAGGCCGCGCTCGCGCGAACGCGCGCGCTGCTGGACGGAGCACTGGCGCCGCGGCTCCGGGCGCGAGACGCGCTCGGTCGGCTCGGCGGCGTCGGCCTCCCGCTCCTGGGGCTCGTTCTCATCTTCGCGGCAGCGCCGCCGCTCGCCGGAGCGCTCGGCTTCGGGCTCGCCCTCGTCGTCGCGATCGGAGGCGAGATCGCGGAGCGCAGCCTCTTCTTCCGGAGCGAGGCGATGCGCGGCATGCCGGGCGACTTCGCTGCAGCCGTCTCGGTGCCGCAGGCGCACGGCGTGCGCGCGATCGGGAGGTCGAGTTGAACCTGGGCAGGAAGCTCCTCGACCGGCTGCGGGCTCGGGAAGGTCCGCTCACGCGCGAGCTCGTCCGGCAGCCCGGCCGCTTCGGGCTCGGTCAGTTGCCTGCGCGCCTCGCGCCCGACGCGGTGGCGACCAGCGTCTGCGGCTATTGCTCGACGGGCTGCAACCTCCGCGGCCATCTGCGCGATGGCCAGGCGCTGAATCTCTCGCCCGATGCCGACTATCCCGTCAATCGCGGCATGGCGTGTCCGAAGGGCTGGGAGGCGTTGTCGGTTCTCGACGCGCCCGATCGCGCGACGGTGCCCCTCGTGCGCGATCGGCAGAGCGGGCGCTTCGATGCGATCTCGTGGGACGAGGCGACGCGTCTGTTCGTCGAGGGCATGCGGGACGTGCAGGCGCGTCATGGCGCAGCCGCCGCCGCCTTCCTCGGAACCGGGCAGATCCCGACCGAAGAGATCGCCTTCTTCGGCAGCCTCGCGAAGTTCGGAATGGGCATGGTTCACGGCGACGGGAACACCCGGCAGTGCATGGCGACCGCCGCCCGGGCCTACAAGGAGTCCTTCGGATTCGATGCGCCGCCCTACTGTTATGCCGATTTCGAGACGTCCGACGTCCTGGTGCTCGTCGGCTCGAATCTCTGCATCGCGCATCCGATCCTCTGGGAGCGGATCTGCCGCAATCCGAACGATCCGAAGATCATCGTCGTCGACCCGCGCCGGACGGAGACGGCGATCGCCGCGACGCAGCACCTCGCCCTGCACCCGAAATCCGATCTCGTGCTGTTCTACGGCCT
>CAUJGH010000449.1 GCA_963169575.1 Myxococcota bacterium
CGTCCGGGGCGCTGCGAACGTCGCCGGCGATCTGTCGCTCGATGCGCGCAGCGAGGACGCCGGCCCCGTCGCGCTCACCGCTCGTGCGACCTTGGAGAGCGGCGGACGCGTCGATCTCGAGGGCAGCGTGGCGCGCTCGGGCGCGCTCGATCTGAAGGCCCGGTTCGAGGCGGTCGATCTCTCGCCGCTCGCCTCGCTGCTCGCATCGCCCGATCTCTCCATCGGCGGCCGCGCGACGGGCAGCGGCTCGTTCAAGGGGCCCGCCGGAGATCTCGCTGCCCTCGGTCTCGATCTCGCGCTGGCGGGCGCCTCCATCCGCTCCGGCGAGACGCAGGTCGAAGGCCCGCTCACGCTGCGCCTCGATCTCGCGAAGCCCGGGTCGCCCGGACGCCGCGGCACGCTCGCGCTCGACCTCTCCGAGGCGCGCGTCGCGCAGGGCGAGACGTTCGCGAAGCCCGTCGGCGTTCGCCTGCTCGCGACGACGAAGATCGAGGGCGCCGAATCCGGCCGGACCGACTTCGAGAGCCGGATCGCTCTGCATAACATCAACGAGCTGCTGGTGCGCGGATCCATCGGCGAGAAGACGACGCTCGTCCTGACGAGCCCCGCCTTCGAGCTGAGGGGCTGGTCCGCGCTGCTGCCGGCGCTCGCCGAATCCTCGCCCGAAGGCGCGCTGGCCTTCGAGCGTTTCTCGTTCGAACGGGCCGAAGGTACGCCCGAGAGATTCGGCGGCCGCATCGCCCTCCGGAACGTCGACCTCGAGCTGCCCGGCGTCGGCAAGGTCCGACTCCGCGGCAACGCCGATGGCGCAGGCGAGCGGATCGAGCTCTCGGGGCTCAGCGCGACGCTCCACGGACTCACGCTCGGCGTCGATGGCCATGTCGAACATCCGCTCGAAGAGGCCCGCTTCGAGCTCGCCGCCCATTCGATCGGGGAAGCCGAAGCCAACGACCTCGTCTCCGGGCTCTCGTCGGTTCGGGATACGGTGTACGGCGCCCTCCGCTTCGACGCCCGACTCTCCGGCATCGCGGGCGGCGAGGCGTCGATGCCGGGCAGCCTCGCCGGCACCGTCCGATTCACCGTCGGCGAGAGCGGCGGCGGCCGGCTGCGGGGCGTCTCGTTCCTGCGGACGACCCTCGCGCAGATCCCGCTGCTCGGCGGCGCCGCGCGCATCGCCGAGCGCCTGCGTGCGCTGCCGGGCATGACGACGGATCCCGGCGCGGACCTCGGCGAGCGCTTCGAGCTGCTCGAAGGCGACCTCGCGATCGCCGACGGGGCGATCGACGCGCGCACGCTGCGCATCCGCTACCGCGAACACGAGGCGCGCCTCACGGGCCGTCTTCGACTCGACGGGCTCGAGCTCGACATGAAGGGCGAGCTGCTGCTCGATTCGCCGCTCGTCGCCGCCCTCGCCGGGCGCCCCGCGAGCGAGCTCGCGAATCGCGCACCGATCCGGATTCCGCTCGCGCGCGTGACGAATACCCTCGCCGATCCGAAGGTCACGCTCTCGCCCGAGACCCTCGCGGCGGCGCCCCAGTTGCTGTTCCTGACGACCGGCGTCGGCCAGGTCGTCGATCAGGCGATCGGCAAGGTCGGAGGCGCGGTCGACCGTGCGATCGGTGACCTCGGACGGATCGGGGGGCTCGGCGGCAAGAGCGGAGGCGAAAAGGGCGGAGACGGCAGCGGACGCGAGGCGGGCGGCGCGCGAACCGAGAGGCCGGCGGTCCCGGTCGAGGAGCCGGCCGCGCCGGCGCCGGACGACGTCCGACCCGAACGACCCGCGGATGCAGCCGCGCCGGAGCGGCCGGAGGCGGCCGAACCGCCGCCCGCGCCGGAGACCGCTGCGCCGACCGAAGACCTCGGAACGCAGGGCGCCGGGGATCCGGGGCGCGCGGCAGACGAGGCGCCCGCCCCGGAACCGCCCGCGCCGGAGGCGTCCGCCCCGGATGCGCCCGCTGAAGCGCCCGCCCCGGCGCCGGCCGATCCGCTCGCCGAGCCGGCGCCGCCCGCCGAATCGGTGACGCGCGACGCGGAAGCTCCGGTCGGTGCGGAGGACGGTGGCGCGGTCGATGGCAGTCCGTAGGCAAGCGCTTCGCAGGGCAGTGCCCGCCTGCTCAGGCGGATTCGGCGTGGGCCGATAGGGGGCCAGGAGGCGCCCGATGCCCGCGACGATTCTCTGTGTCCAGGAAGACCGCGAAGTCGGGCGCGCGTTCGGGCTTGCGCTCGAGGCCGATGGGCACGAGGTCCTCTTCGGCCACGACGGTCGCCGCTGTCTCGAGATCGCGGCCCGCCAGACGCCCGATCTGATCGTGCTCGATCTCTACCTCTCGCGTCAGGACGGATTCGAGGTCCTGGCGGCGCTGCGCGAGCGGCCGATCTCGCGATCGATCCCGGTCCTGCTGCTCTGCAGCGGCGACGTGACCCGTGAGATCGTCGGCCGCGCCGAACGCCTCGGCGCGATCGGCGTCGTCAGCGCGTCGATCTCGCCGGAGCAGCTCTCGGCACGCGTCGCGACGATCCTCGAGCGACGCGACAAATCGGCCACTCCGCCCCGAACGCCGAGCCACGGGACGCTGCGCGAGCTTCCGATCCCGGAGCTGCTGCGCGCGATCCAGCAGGATGCGCTCGACGGCGTCCTGCTCCTCGATCACGGGCGCAAGAAGAAGGCGATCGAATTCCGCGACGGCTGGCCGGTCGCCGTTCGCTCGAATCTCGTCTCGGAATGTTTCGGCAGCTACCTCGTCGAGAAGGGGCTCGTCAGCCAGGTCCAGCTCGATGAATCCGTCGAGCGCATGCGCACCGGCGAGGGCCTGCAAGGCGAGATCCTCGTCGCGATGGAGGTGCTCGACGAAGAGGCCGTCGTCGACGCGCTCGAAGGCCATGCGCTCGAGAAGTTCCTCGAGATCTTCGCCTGGCGGGACGGGCGCTTCTCGATCCGGCGGGCCGCCCGCGTCGAGAAGGGCTCGGCGATCGGAATCGAGGGGCATCCGGCCAAGCTGATCGTCGACGGCGTCCGGCGCCACTATCCGCTCAAGCAGATCGATCGTTATTTTGCCGCCCATCGCGATGCCTTCGTCGTTCCCCACGGCGACGTCGAAGCCGATCTCGACCTGCTCACGCTCGGCGCCGAGGAAATCCAGTGGCTGCGGGTGCTCGACGGCACGACGCGGATCGCCGAGCTCGAGCGCGCACCCGCGGCGATCCGCCGGCTCGCTTTCGCGCTGCTCTGCATCGATGCGCTCTGCGTCGAAGGGCGGGCGGGCGACCCTGCCGCGTCGCGCAGCGCGATGAGCCACGTCGGCGAAGCGGGGCCTGCGAGCGGCCGGGCCGGAAACGACGAAAAGATGCGCATCGAGCTCGCCGCCCTCGCGAACGGCCTGCAGGGCAAGGACCATTTCGGCGTCCTCGGGCTGCGTCCCGGCGCCGGCGACGACGAGATCCGGGCCGCCTTCGCGGAGCTCGCGAAGCGGACCCATCCCGACCGGTTCCACGGCGCCAGCAGCTCGGTTCGCCATCTCGCCAGCCAGGTCTTCGCCCGCATCAGCGAGGCCCAGACCGCCATCGGCACCGCCGAGGCCCGCGCCGCCTACTCCGTCTCCCAGAGCCACGGCCGCCGCGAGGCCGAGGCCGTCGACGAGGGCCGGCGTGCACTCCAGGCCGAGACCGAATTCCAGAGGGGCGAGGCCCTGCTCGCCCAGCGCGCCTACGAGAGCGCGCTGCTCTGCTTCGGCCGGGCGATGGAGAACTTCCCGAGCGAGGGCGAATACCGCTCCTACTACGGCTGGTGCCTCTTTCTCTGCCATCCCGACAACCAGATCATGCTGGGCGAGGCGCTCGAGCATTGTCGTGAAGGGGTCAAGCTGGCAAAGGATCGGGAGAAGCCCTACCTCTTGCTCGGCCGGCTCTACAAGGCCATGGGCAAGCCCGGCGCCGCGAAGAAGATGTTCTCGCGCGCCGTCGAAATCAGACCGCAGTGTGTCGAGGCGATGCGCGAGCTGCGGATCATGAACATGCGTCGCGACAAGGACAAGGGCGTCCTGAAGCGGATCTTCCGGCGCTGACGGCTCTCGCCGGTGGGCTGACGGCTCTTGCCGGTGGGCTGATGGCTCTTGCCGGTGGGCTGATGGCTCTCGCCGGTCGAGAGGAACGTCCGCGCCGGCGCTCCGGTCTCTGCGCCCGCTGCGGATTGCGCCCGCTCCGAATCGCGCCCGCTCCGAACTTTCGGGCGCCGAGCGCCAGGGGACGAACAGAGATGGCGAAGAACACCGCGAAGCGGGTGACGGGCGAAGAGATCTGGCTCGACGGCAAGTTCGTGAAGTGGGCGGACGCGAACGTCCACATCCTGACCCATACGCTCCATTACGGTCTCGGCGTCTTCGAGGGCATCCGCTGCTATGCGGGCGTCGACGGCCGCTCGGCGATCTTCCGCCTCTCGGAGCACGTCCGGCGGCTCTACGACTCCGCGAAGATCAACCTGATGACGATCCCGTTCGCGCCCGCCGAGATCGAGGCCGCCTGCCTCGAGTCGCTGAAGCGCAACCATCTCGCGGCGGGCTACATCCGGCCGCTCGCCTTCATCGGCGACGGCGCGATGGGACTGCATCCGGGCGAGAACCCCGTGCGCGTCGCCGTGATCGCGTGGGAATGGGGCAAATATCTCGGCGACGAGGGCATGGCGAAGGGCATTCGCGCCAAGATCTCGACCTTCGCGCGCCATCACGTCAACGCCAAGATGACCAACGGCAAGACCTGCGGCGACTACGTCAACTCGATCCTCGCCAAGCGCGAGGCGCTGCTCGACGGCTTCGACGAAGCGATCATGCTCGATACGCAGGGCCTCGTCTCCGAATGCACCGGCGAGAACCTCTTCGTCGTCCGCGACGGCAAGATCAAGACGCCCCCGCTCCACAGCATCCTCGACGGCATCACGCGCGAATCCGTCATCGAGATCGCCCGAGATCGTGGCTTCCAGGTCGTCGAGACCGCGCTGACCCGCGACGATCTCTACATCGCCGACGAGATCTTCCTGACGGGCACGGCCGCCGAGCTGACCCCCGTCCGCGAGGTCGATCATCGCCAGATCGGCGAGGGGCGCCGGGGACCGGTCGCGGAGGAGCTGCAGGCGGCGTTCTTCGACGTCGTGACGGGCGCGGACACGCGTCATGCGAAGTGGCGGACGTTCGTCGACTAGCGCTTTCCGGCGGCTCGTCGCGTCGGTCTCGTTCGGCGCATTTCCGGAGCAGGAACAGAAGCAGGATCGTCGTTTCGCACCGCTCCGAAGCGGGGCGAAGCCAGCCCCCGGCTCCAGTCCGCGGCGCATTGCGACCGGTTGACGCCTCGATGACAACGTTGTCATGCTGCCAACGCGTCGGGAACGGTCTCCTGTCCGCTTGCGCGCGAGGCCCCGTCTTGAAGTCGCGTCCCACCACCCTGCGCGAGGTCGCTGCCCGGGCCCGCGTCTCGATCAAGACCGCCTCGCGGGTCGCGAACGGCGAGACCCCCGTCGCGCAGGCGACGGCGGCGCGTGTCCAGGCCGCGATCGAAGCGCTGCAATACGTTCCGAATCTCGCCGCGCGACGCCTCGTGCATCGCCGCTCCTTCGTGCTCGGCGTCGTCTACCACAATCGCAGCTGGAACTGGCTCAACGACGTGCAGCGCGGCGCGATCGAAGCGGCGCAGGCGCGCGACTACGAGATCCTGATGCATCCGCTGCAGCCGGGCTCGCAGGCGGATCGCCGGCGCCTTCGTCAGACGCTCGAGCAGGGGAGCGTCGACGGCTGGATCCTGACGCCGCCCTGCGGCGACGACGCCGAGATCGCCGCCTACGCCGAAGAGCGTGGCGTTGCCTGCGTTCGCATCGCGCCGACGCATCGCGAGGGCGCGGAGCCGACGGTCTCGGCGAGTGATTTCGAAGGGGCGCTCGCGATGGGCCGCCATCTCGTCGGCCTCGGACACGAGCGGATCGCATTCGTCGCCGGCGACCCCGAGCAGCGCTCGAGCCATGATCGGCGGCGCGGCTTCGAGCAGGCGTTGCGCGAAGCGGGGCGCGTCCTCGCGGAAGAGGACGTCCATCCGGGCGATTTCTCGTTCGAGTCGGGATTCGCCGCCGGGCGCGATCTGCTCGCGCGCGCGACGCGGCCGACGGCGGTCTTCGCCTGCAACGACGACATGGCGGCCGGTGTGCTCTCGGCCGCGCATGCGGCGCGCGTCGAAGTGCCGTCCGCGCTCTCGGTCGCGGGCTTCGACGACGTCGAGCTCGCGCATCAGGTCTGGCCGCCGCTGACGACGGTTCGCCAACCGACGACGCAGATCGCGCGCGAAGCGACGGATCTCTTGATCGAAGCGCTCGAGGGGCGGCTCTCGGGGCCGGTGCATCGCGTGCTCGAGACGACGCTCGTCGAACGGGCCTCGACGGCAGCGCCATGTTTCTAGGCATCGATCTCGGGACGTCGTCCGTGAAGGCGCTGGTCCTCGACGAAGCAGGAAGCGTCCTCGCCCAGGGCAGCGCACCCCTCGACGTGATGCAGCCGCGTCCGCTCTGGTCCGAACAGGATCCGGAGCAGTGGTGGCTCGCGACGGGCAGGGCGGTCCATGAGGCTTCGTCGCAGCTCGCGGGCGGCTTGCGCGGTCTCGTGGCGATCGGTCTTTCGGGCCAGATGCACGGCGCCACGGTCCTCGACGCCGCCGATCGCCCGCTTCGCCCCGCGATCCTCTGGAACGACGGCCGGAGCCAGGCGCAGTGCACCGCGCTCGAGCGCGCCGTGCCGACCTCGCGCTCGATCACGGGCAATCTCGCCATGCCGGGCTTCACGGCCCCGAAGATCCTCTGGCTCCGCGACCACGAGCCCGCGCATCACGCTGCGATCGCCCAGGTCCTGCTCCCGAAGGACTACCTCCGCCTGCGCCTGACGGGCGATCATGCGAGCGATCTCTCGGATGCGTCGGGCACGCTCTGGCTCGACGTCAGGCGCCGAGCGTGGTCGAGCGAGATGCTCGCGGCGTGTGGTCTGACGCGTGACCAGGTTCCCGCGCTCTTCGAAGGTCCCGAGCCGACGGGCCGGCTGCGCGCGGAGGTCGCGCAGGCGTGGGGCTGCGAGCGCGTTCCGGTCGTGGCCGGCGCGGGCGATCCGACGACGCTGAACGACGCGTCGAGCCTCGCCAACGCGCTCAGCATGATGCAGCAATTCGAGGAATCCGAGGCGGTCGCGACGCGCCACCTCGAGGCCGGTGCGTTGGTCCTGCCGCAGAACCACCCGTCGATGATCGGGTTGGCGGGCACGCTCGGCTTCACGTACCTCGAGCAGAAGAACACGGACGCGGCCGAACCGCTGCTGCTCGGTGCGCACGACGGGTTCGCCGCGACGTTCGGCAAGGACAGCCCGTACACGCTGCGCTATGCGCAGGCGCTCGTGCACCTCTACGAACTGCGCGGGGACGCGGAGAGCGCGGCGCGCTACCGGCGGGTTCCGAGTTCGCCGTGACTCGCGCGACGCCGCGGTCGACCCACTCGCGGCGGGACCCTTTCGCCGTGCCGCACCATCTCGCGCGAGCGGCGCGCGAGATGTAGAGAAGACACGACGA
>CAUJGH010000450.1 GCA_963169575.1 Myxococcota bacterium
TTTCGAGCTCGATGCCGAGCTCTTCCATGATGGCCTTGCCGCCGGTGAGGGTGGCGATGTCCTGGAGCATGTCCTTGCGGCGGTCGCCGAAGCCCGGCGCCTTGACGGCGCAGACGTTCAGCGTGCCGCGGATCTTGTTGACGACGAGCGTCGCCAACGCCTCGCCGTCGACTTCCTCGGCCACGATCAGGAGGGGCTTGCCGGCGCGAGCGACCTGCTCGAGCAGCGGCAGGAGGTCCTTCATGTTGCTGATCTTCTTCTCGTGGAGAAGGATGACCGGCGCCTCGAGAACGGCCTCCATGGCCTCGGGATTGGTCACGAAGTAGGGCGACAGGTAGCCGCGGTCGAACTGCATGCCCTCGACCACGTCGAGCTCGGTCTGGAGGCTCTTGCCCTCCTCGACCGTGATCACGCCTTCCTTGCCGACCTTGTCCATCGCCTCGGCGAGGATCTTGCCGATCGTCGCGTCGGAGTTCGCCGAGATCGTGCCGACCTGGGCGATCTCGTTCGAGTCGCGGGTCGGCTTGGCGATCTTGGCGAGCTCGGCGACGATCGCCGATACGGCCTTGTCGATGCCGCGCTTGAGATCCATCGGGTTCATGCCGGCGACCACGAGCTTGCTGCCCTCGCGGAAGATCGCCTGCGCGAGCACCGTAGCCGTCGTGGTGCCGTCGCCGGCCATGTCGGAGGTCTTCGAAGCGACCTCCTTGACCATCTGGGCGCCCATGTTCTCGAACTTGTCCTCGAACTCGATCTCCTTGGCGACGGTGACGCCGTCCTTGGTGATCGTGGGCGAGCCGAAGCTCTTGTCGATGATGACGTTGCGGCCCTTCGGACCGAGCGTCACACGAACGGCGTTCGCCAGTCCGTCGACGCCGGCGAGGATCTTCGCCCGCGCGTCCTGCTCATAGATGACAATCTTGGCCATGGGGGGTCCTCCTACTCGAAGATCGCGAGGACGTCGTCCTCACGAATGATGATGTGCTCGACGCCTTCGACGTCGATCTCGGTGCCCGCGTACTTGGAGAACAGGATGCGGTCGCCCCGCTTGACGCCGGGCTCGGAGACGGTTCCGTTGTCGAGGGTCTTGCCGGGGCCGACGGCCACGACCTTGCCTTCTTGCGGCTTTTCCTTGGCGGTATCGGGGATGATGATGCCCCCGCTGGTCTTGCTCTCCTCATCCACGCGCTTGACGAGGATGCGGTCCTGGAGCGGACGGATCTTCATGAGTCGCCTCTCTTGTGATCGGTCCCGGTGGCGCCATCCCTCTCGATTGAGCGAGGGGGCGAACCGAGAGCGAAGGGCCCCCTCGATCGTTCGAGAGGGCTCGGTTGTTGATTGGGCTCCGGCACGCCCCATGCGGGCGAGCGCAGACCCCGGTCGAATCGATGGCTGGGGTCGACCGGAAGGGCCGACCCATCGTTGGCAGTCGACGATGCCGAGTGCCAACGGCCGCGCAAGCTACGCCCTGGCTGGTGGGCGTCAACCAAGCTCGGAAAAAAAAACCTCGCGCGCGGGCGCGGTCGTTGACTTTCGCCTCGATTTCGTCACGTTACGCGGGCGAAAGTCCACCGAACTCGAAGAGACGATCAGCCGAGCGAGCAGCGAGCAGCGAGCAAGAAGCAACAAGCAACAAGAAGGGGGATCCATGCCGAACGCCGCCCAGCCTTCCGATCCCGGCGCCCGCCGTCCGGTGCCGAGCGCGTCTTCCCGCGCAAGCATCCTGCGCGACGATGTCCCGACCCAGGCGCTGACCCGTCGCCAGCGCGAGGTGCTCGACTTCGTTTCGCGGTTCGTGGCCGACAAGGGCTACTCACCGAGCCTCGAGGAGATCGCCGCCGCCTTCGATCTCTCGTCGGTTGCGACGGTCCATAAACACGTCAAGCATCTCGTCGACAAGGGCTATCTGCGCAAGGCCTGGAACCGCTCGCGCTCCGTCGAGCCGGTGCCGAGCCCCGGGGCGCAGGACAGCGTCGAGCTGCCGATCCTCGGCGCCGTGGCTGCCGGCCAGCCGATCGAGGCGATCGAGCCGGAGGCCGGGACGGCGGAGACCCTCGCGGTGCCGATGGCGATGACCAGTCGCGGGCGGGACCACTACGTGCTGCGCGTGCGCGGCGACTCGATGATCGAGGACCAGATCTGCGATGGCGATTTCGTCGTGATCGAGAGCCGGCGCGAGGCGCGCAACGGCGAGACGGTGGTGGCCCTGGTCGAGGGGCAGGAAGCGACGCTCAAGCGCTTCTACCGCTCCGGGGCCCGGATCAAGCTCGTCCCCGCCAACCAGACGATGGCGCCGATGGAGTTCCACGCCTCGCAGGTCGAGATCCGCGGCATCGTGCGCGGCCTGATTCGCGAGTTCTGACTCGCTGGGATCGACCGGCTAAGCTGGCGGGCCGCCCGATCCCGCTCCGAACATCCAACGGAACGGGCGCCCAACGGAGACCGACATGAGCCGAGCCGGTGGCGACGCCCCCGATCCGATCGAAACCAGCGTTGCGACGATCCTGAAGTCGCTGGGCGAGGACCCGGACCGCGACGGTCTCGTCAAGACGCCCCATCGCGTCGCGAAGGCCATGCGCTTCTTCGCCCAGGGCTATGCCCAGGACCCGGCCGAGATCTTGACGGGCGCGCTCTTCGACGTCGACTATGACGAGATGGTGATGGTCAAGGACATCGATTTCTACAGCCTCTGCGAGCACCACATGGTGCCGTTCTTCGGCCGGGTCCACGTCGCCTACATCCCGAAAGGCAAGGTCGTCGGTCTCTCCAAGATCCCGCGCACGGTCGAGATTTTCGCCCGCCGCCTGCAGGTCCAGGAGCGGCTCACGATGGACATCGCCCAGACCCTCGAGAGCGTGCTCAAGCCCAAGGGCGTCGGCGTGGTCGTCGAAGCCAAGCATCTCTGCATGATGATGCGGGGCGTCGAGAAGCAGAACAGCTTCGCGATCACGAGCTCGCTGCGCGGCACCTTCGAGTCGGATTCCAAGACCCGCTCGGAGTTCATCGAGCTGATCCGTCACCGCAAGGAATCGTTCGCCTGACGAACGATCGCCCCCGGCGACGGGCGGGGGCCCAATCGGGCCCCGATGGCGAATCAAGACCCGAGCGCGAGCTCCGCGTTGATGCGCAGGCGCCCTGCGCGCTCGAGCCGCGTGCGGTAGTCGTCGAGCCAGGCCTGGATCGTCTCGTTCTGCTTCTGCACGCGGGCGTTCGCACGCCGAGCAGCCCGCTCGGCCGCGACCTGATCGTCCGAGAGGGCAACGCGTTCGACGACCTGCAGGACGATCTTCTTGTCTGGCAGATCGAAGACCTCGGGGCTCGACTGCCCGGAAGCGAGCGTGAACGCGGCGGTCAGGATTTCGGGCGCCGCGCCGAGTCCCGGGACGAATCCGTCGGGCCGCCGCTTCAGTGCCGGAGGACGCTCGACGTTCAAGCCTGCGGCCCGAGCGGCGTCCTCGAGC
>CAUJGH010000451.1 GCA_963169575.1 Myxococcota bacterium
GCTCGTCGAACCCCTCGCGCGGCACGCCGCCGAGGCTGGGCGGATCGTCGATGTGCTGATCCAGGTCAACGTCGGGGACGAGCCGCAGAAGGGAGGCGCCGCTTTCGCGGACGCTCCGGCCCTCGCGCGGGCGATCGACGAGGCGCCCTCGCTCCGCTTGCGGGGCTTCATGGCGGTACCGCCGGCGAGCGGGGATCCCGAGGAAGCGCGACCGTATTTCCGGCGGCTGCGGACCTGGCGCGACGCCTGGGCGGCGGAAGAACCGAATGCCGCCCGCTGGGCGAGCGAGCTCTCGATGGGCATGTCGAACGATTTCGAAGTCGCCATCGAGGAGGGCGCTACGCTGGTGCGCGTCGGCACGGCCTTGTTCGGGCAACGCGTCGACCCGCGGTAGTACGAGATCGAGGTCGACAGAGCGAAAACGAGAGTGCACGCGCGGGCCCGCAAGCCCGCGCGTCAGACGGAGAGTCCCCGAGCGATGGCCAAGACGCGTTTCGAGAAGTCCCGGATCGGATTCATCGGCTGCGGCGCGATGGCGAAGGCGCTGGCCGGTGGCCTGGTCGAAGCGGGCCTGCCCGCCGGCCAGATCCGGGCCGCGGATCCCGTCGCCGCCGCCCGTGACGCCTTCGCGGCCGCGATCGGCGCGAAGGCGTCGACGAGCAACGACGAGGTCGTTGCGGACGCGGATCTCGTGGTGCTCGCCGTGAAGCCGGGCGCCGTCGCAGAGGTTCTCGCTCGGCTCGATCCGAAGGCGAGCGCGCGGCCCGTCTGGGTCTCGATCGCGGCCGGCGTCCCGCTCTCGGCGCTGGCGGCGGCGCTGCCGGCGGGCACGCGGATCGTACGCACGATGCCCAATCCGCCCGCCCTCGTCCGCGCCGGCGCGACCGCCTGGTTCCCCGGGCCCGGCCTCGAGGCCGACGACCTCGCCCTGGTCGAGCAGGTCCTGCAGGCGGCGGGCTGGTGCTGGCGGGCCCCGAACGAAGATCTGCTCGACGCCGTCACGGGCCTTTCGGGCAGCGGCCCTGCGTATGTCTTCCTCTTCCTCGAGGCCCTCGCGGATGCGGGCGTGAGCCAGGGCCTGCCGCGGGACGCGGCGCAGGCGCTCGCGATCCGCACGGTGCTCGGCTCGGCCCGTCTCGCCCTCGAAACCGGGGCCCATCCCGGCGTCCTGAAGGATCAGGTCACCTCGCCGGGCGGCACGACGATCGCCGGACTCGAGCGACTCGAGGCCGGGGGCGTCCGGGCCGCGATCTACGAAGCGGTGCGGGCGGCCACCGACCGCTCGCGCGCGATGCGCGAGAAATAGCGGCGCGCCAGCGCCTCGATCGGCGGTGACGAGGATCGGATTCCTCAAGCCGCGCGCCCACCTGGCCGATTGGCTGCCGCAAAGAGAGCCCGCTTCCGGCGCTACCGCCGGCGCGGGCCGAAGGAGACCGAACGCCCATGCGCATGACGCCCCTCGACGTCCAGAGCCACGCCTTCGCCCGACGTTTCCGGGGCTACGACCCCGACGAGGTCGACGCCTTCCTGCGGATCGTCTCCGAGGACTACGAGACCCTGGTGCGTGAGAACGCCAGCCAGACCGATCGCCTCTGGCGCCTCGAGCGCCGGATCGAGGAGCTGTCGGCCCAGGAGCAGCTGCTCAAGCAGACGCTGATCTCGGCCCAGGCCATGTGCCAAGAGCTGCGGCGCACGGCCGAACGCGATGCCGAGCTGCGATTGGCGGAGGTCGAAGTCCGCGCGGAGAAGATCCTCGACGCCTCCCATCGGCGCGCCGCCCAGCTCGCCCAGGACATCCGCGAGATGCGCGCGCTGCGAACCCGACTCGCCGAATCGATGCGCAGCGCCGCCGAGACCCATCTCGCGCTGCTCGCGACCCTCGAAGCAGATCCCGCCGAAGACCCGCTCGTCAAAGGATTGTCCGAAGGCACGATCGCCTATTTGAAGGCCGATCGTCGACGTCCCGCCCCGACCGATCTCGCGCCGAGCGCCGGGGCTCCGCAGGCGACCGACGCCCTGCCCGGCCTGCCGCCCGCGCCGCCCCATCGAACGTCCGTCGACGCCGCGCCTTCCCTCGCCGAGCCCGGCAAGGACACGCGTCGGGGCTGAGCCCGCGCGCGCTGCGAGAGCCGTTGGCAGTCCGGGTCCGATGGGATATCAAAAGGCGCCGAAACGCCCCCCCTCCGAGGACCAGGACCGGATGCCGACCTACGACTACCAGTGCGGAAAATGCGGCGCCGAATTCGAGCGCGAGCAGCGGATCACCGAGCCCCCCGTCAAGACCTGCCCGAAATGCAAGAGCCGCCAGGTCAAGCGCCTGCTGTCGGCGCCGGGCTTCATCCTGAAGGGCGGCGGCTGGTACGCGGATGGCTATGGCAGCGGCAGCAAGAAATCGGGCAGCTCGGGCGACGGCGACAGCGGGAGTGGGAGCGGGAGCGGGAGCGGGAGCGGCTCGAGCGAAGGCGGCTCTTCTTCCTCTTCCTCTTCCTCTTCGAGCGCGTCGAGCAGCGGCGACGGAAAGCCTTCCGGATCGAGCGAAGGCGGCAAATCCGGCAGCGGCAAGTCCGGCGGCAAATCCAGCAAGAGCGCGGCCTGATCGTGAGCGAAACCTCGGCCGCGAAGATCGAAACCGTCGTCGTCGATGGCCTCGCCCTCGCGGAATCCCTGCGTGACGAGATGGCGCGGGAAATCGAGGCGATCGTCGCGAGCGGGCGTCGCCCGCCGCAGCTGACGGTCGTGCTCGTCGGCGACGATCCGGCGAGCCGCTCCTACATCAAGGGCAAGCAGCGCGCCTGCGCCCGCATCGGTGCGGCCGCCGCGGAGTACCTGCTCCCGGAATCGACGAGCCAGAAGGAGCTGCTCGATCTGATCGAGCGGCTGAACCGCGACGACGGCGTCGACGGCATCCTCGTCCAGCTCCCGCTCCCGAAGCACATCTCGCCCGAAGCCGTCGCGGAAGCCATCGACCCCGCCAAGGACGTCGACGCGCTGCATCCGCTCAACTTCGGCCGCCTGCTGCTCGGCAACGCGAAGCTCGTCTCGTGTACGCCGCTCGGTGTACTCGCGGTGCTCGATCGCCATGGCGTTCCGCTCGCGGGCGCGCATGCGGTCGTGATCGGGCGAAGCAACATCGTCGGCAAGCCGGTGTCGATCCTGCTCCAGCAGCGCAACGCGACCGTCACGATGTGTCATTCGAAGACCCGCGACCTCGCCGCGCTCTGTCGCTCGGCCGACGTGCTGGTCGCGGCCGTCGGCAGCCCGCGCATGGTGAAGGCGGACTGGATCAAGCCGGGCGCCGCCGTGATGGACGTCGGCGTCAGCGAGGTCGATGGCAAGCTCGTCGGCGACGTCGACTTCGACGCGGCGATCGGCCGCGCCGGAATCATCACGCCTTCGCGCCGCGGCATCGGTCCGATGACGATCACGATGCTGCTGCGGAATACGCTGACCGCCTACGCCCTCCGCTTTCCCACCCCGGACCCCACCCCGGAACCCGCCCCGGAATCCAGCTCGGACGCCTCGCGCGATGCGTCGACCGACCGGAAGTCGAGCGCGCCGACGACCGCCGCGCCGCCCGCCGGTCCGAAGGCTTGAGCGCGCTCCGGCGGACGCCGCTCTACGAGACCCATCGCCGGCTCGGCGCGCGCCTCGTCCCCTTCGCGGGCTACGAGATGCCGATCCAGTATTCGTCGATCCTCGAAGAACACGCGGCCGTGCGCGAGCGCGCGGGCCTCTTCGACGTCTCCCACATGGGGCAGATCCATCTCTCGGGTCCGGAGGCGCCGGCGGCCGCCGATGCCCTCGTGACCTGCGACGTGCTCGGTCTCGGGATCGGGCGTGCGCGCTATGGGCTGATGCTGAACGATGCCGGTGGCTGCATCGACGACGTGATCGTGACGCGTCTCTCGGGCGACGAGCTTTTTCTCTGCGTGAATGCCTCGAACGTCGAGAAGGATCATGCCTGGATCGCAAACCACGTTCCCGCCGGCGTCCGGGTCGACGACCGCAGCGATTCGACGGCACTGCTCGCACTCCAGGGCCCCGCGTCGCCCCGCATCCTCGAGCGACTCGTCGACGCCGGAGCCCCGCTCCCGAAGCGTTTTCGCGTCGCGCGCCTCGCCCTGCTCGGCCGCGAAACCCTCGTCTCGGCGACGGGTTACACCGGCGCCCCGGGCTTCGAGATCTTCTGCGCCGCCGTCGACGCCGAGAAGCTGTTCACGGCCCTGCTCGAGGCCGGTGCGCCCGACGGCCTCCAGCCGGCGGGCCTCGGCGCGCGGGACACGCTCCGCCTCGAAGCCGCGATGCCGCTCTACGGACACGAGCTCGACGAGACGACGACCCCATTCGAGGCCGGGCTCGAGCGCTACGTGAAGGATCTCGCACGAACGTTCGGGGGATCCGCCGCCCTGCGCGCGAAGGTGGGCCAGCCGCTCGCGCGGCGACTCGTCGGCTTCGAGCTGACCGAGCGCGGCATCGCGCGGGCGGACCACGAGATCGTGCACGCCGGCGAAGTCGTCGGCCGCGTGACCTCCGCCGGCCCCTCGCCGACCCTCGGAAAGTCGATTGGCCTCGGCTACGTTCCGCCCGCTTTCGCCGGCGCGGGCCAGCCGCTCGCGATCCGGATCCGGAACAAGGACATCCCGGCGCGCGTGGTCGAGCTTCCCTTCCTCCGCTGAACGCGCGCGCTCGCACGCGCCGCCGAGGGGGACGCGCCGGAATCCAGGCCGGCAACCGAGCCGGCATCGAAGGGGCATGGAGGTCAGGGCGGGTGAGCGACTACGAGATTCCCGGCGCGCTGCGGTTCACGAAAGAAGACGAATGGGTACGCGAG
>CAUJGH010000452.1 GCA_963169575.1 Myxococcota bacterium
GGCCGCGAGCGCGAGTGCCGCCTACGGCGCCTATCTCGTCGAGGTCGGCAGCTGTCGCGTCTGCCATCGCACCGATCTCGCCGGCGGGCTGCACCCGCTTTCCCTGCCCGGAGAGCCCGTACCGCCGGACCTGACGGCGCACGGGCCGCTGGGGCGCTGGACGCTGAAGGACTTCGGGCGGGCGATGCGGGAAGGCAGGACGCCCGACGGGCGCACGCTCGATCGCGCGTTCATGCCCTGGCCCGGCTTCGCCGGGCTCGACGACGTCGAGCTGGAGTCGCTCTGGCTCTATGTTCGAGGGCTCGAGGAGGGCCGCGAGAGGAACACGAGGGAAGGAGCGAACGAGAAACCGAAGCAAGAAAATGGTGCGGCGAAGAAGACTCGAACTTCCACGGGATTGCTCCCGCCAGCCCCTCAAGCTGGTGCGTCTACCAATTCCGCCACCGCCGCACGCGGGCGCGGAGCATAACCAAGCCGATCCTGTGCGCCCATAGGCCGGAGGAGGATTCCGTCCCGCGCGACGTGAATTCCTGCGCGGGACTCCGAGCTGCCATCAGGGCGCCGAGGCGGCCTCCTCGCTCGAGGGCGCCGTGGGCGCGGCGCCCTCCGAAGGTGCATCGCCCGCGAGAGCGGTGGGGGCGTCCTGGGCTTCCGGGATGGCGTTGGGCTCCGCGGCGCCGCCGGCCGATCCGGCTTCGGATCCCGCATCGCCCGCCGCGCTCGGGATTTCGACGAGCCCGCCCTCGGCGGCGTCGCCTGCGGACCCGGCGGCATTCGGGATCTCCTCGAGGCCCGAGCTCTCGGGCCGGGGCACGGCGCCGGCCTCGGGCACGAAGGGCTCCGACTCGTCGAAGAGGCGCGCGTCCGAAGATTTGTATCCGAGGTACGAGAGCGTGAGCGAGGTCCCCATGAAGATGATCGCGCTCGCGGTCGTGATGCGGGTCAGGAAGTTGCCTGCGCCGCGACTGCCGAAGATCGTGTTCGCGCTGCCTCCGCCGAGGGAGGCGCCGAGATCCTGGCCCTTGCCGCGCTGGAGCAGGACGACCCCGATCAGGACGAAACAGACGAGGAAATGAAGGACGTAGATGAAGGTCTGCATCAGGAGCGCTCCAGTTGCGTCTCGCGACAGATCGAGACGATGCTTGAAAAATCGACGGGGTCGAGGCTCGCACCGCCGACGAGGGCGCCGTCGACATCCGGCTGCTCGAGGAGACTGCGGGCATTCGCGGGCTTGAGCGACCCACCATAGAGGATCCTGACCCGCTCTCCTTCCGGGCCGAGGCCGGCGACGAGCCGGCGGCGGATCTCGGCGTGGGCAGCGCGAGCGAGATCCGGGGTCGCGACGCGCCCCGTGCCGATCGCCCAGACGGGCTCGTACGCGACGACGAGCGCCTGCCCGGGCGGACGCGCGGAAGCGGCGACCCGGCGGATCGGCTCGTCGAGCTGGCGGGCCAGGACGCTCTCCAGCCGTCCCCCTTCGCGCTCGGCGAGCGTCTCACCGACACAGAGGATCGCGACGACCTCCGAGGCGAGCAGCCGCTCCAGCTTCGCGAGGATGCGGTCGTCGCCTTCGCCGAAGAGCTGTCGACGCTCGCTATGGCCGATCAGGACGGAGCGGCAGCCGAGATCCGTGAGCATGGGGAGGGAGACTTCGCCGGTGAAGGCCCCGGATTCGTCTTCGTGGACGTTCTGGGCGGCCAGCGTGATGCCCGAGCCGGCGAGCGCCTTGCCGAGGCGATCGAGGGCGGGGAAGGCCGGGGCAATCGCGAGCTCGAGGCGCGTGCCGATCTCGCCCGCGAAGGGTGCGAGCAGCGGGCGCAGCCCGGCCGCGAATTCGGCAGCCGCGCGCGCGGTGTGATTCATCTTCCAGTTGGCGACGACGAGCGGGACACGCTTCATCCGGTGCCTTCGCGTCCGCCCGCGGACGCCGCGCCGGCAGGAGCGGCGTCCTGCGGGCGGTCGAGCGGCCGGTCGAGCGCGGCGACACCGGGAAGCGTCAGTCCCTGCACGAATTCGAGCGAGGCGCCCCCGCCCGTCGAGAGATGGCCGATCCGGTCGCCGACCCCGACCTTCGCGACGGCTGCGAGGGAGTCGCCGCCGCCGACGATGCTCTTCGCCGGGGAGTCGGCGACGGCCCGGGCGAGACTCTCCGTGCCTTTCGAAAAGGCATCGATCTCGAAGACGCCCATCGGGCCGTTCCAGAGGATCGTGCGCGCACCGGCGGCCGCCGCGGCATAACGCGCGGCGGTCTCGGGGCCGATGTCGACGCCCATCCGGTCGGCCGGGATGATCGAGACGACGCTCGCGGGAGCGCTCGCGTCGACGCGTTCGGCGACGACGTGGTCCGTCGGGAGCAGGAGCTGGCAGCCGCGCGCCTCGGCGCGGGCGAGCATGCGGCGGGCGTCTTCGAAGCGCTCGGTCTCGACGAGTGATCGGCCGACGGGTTCGCCGCGCGCGGCGAGGAACGTGTACGCCATGGCCCCGCCGACGGCGACGGTATCGGCGCGCTCGATCAGCGCTTCGAGGACGCCGAGCTTGTCGGAGACCTTGGCGCCGCCGAGGAAGCAGACGAACGGGCGCTCCGGCGCCAGCGCGCTGGAGAGCGCATCGAGTTCCGCGGCGAGCAGGGCGCCGGCGGCGACGATCGGGACGTGGGGGACCATGCCGGCGGTCGAGGCGTGGGCGCGGTGGGCTGTGCCGAAGGCGTCGTTGATGTAGACGTCCGCGAGCGCGGCGAGGGCCTTCGCGAATTCCGGGTCATTCTTCTTTTCGGCGCGGTGGAAGCGCAGGTTCTCGAGCAGCAGGATCTCGCCGTCCCGAAGGCGCCGGGCCGCGGCCTCGACCTCGGGACCGACGCAATCGCTCGCGAGCGTGACCGGAGCCTGGAGGGCGCTCGCGAGGGCCTTTGCGACGGGGGCGAGGGAGAGCTTCGGATCCGGGGCGTCCTTCGGTCGTCCGAGGTGGGAGGCGAGGAGGATGCGGGCGCCGGCTTCGCGCAGGCGGCGAAGCGTCGGAAGGGAAGCGCGGATCCGGCTATCGTCGCTGATCTGGCCGTCCGAGAGCGGGACGTTCAGGTCGGCGCGGACGAAGACACGCTTCCCGCGCAGCTCGGTCGACGCGAGCAGTGCATCGAGGGATCGGATCGGCAAGGCGCGAACGCTCCAGGCGGCGGGGGGCGGGGCCGCGCAATGTACCCGCCCTCGGATATGCTCTCAAGTATTCGACTTGACTTCCGTTTTTAGTGACTTCCGTTTTTTGCGTGGGGCGAAAGGCGAGCTCGGGGGGTGAGCGGGAATGGCCGTCCGGCCGGGATCCAAGAGCGGACGCGGCGCGCCGGGTCTCGCGGCGCTGGGGGTGCGTCTGCTGCTCGGGGCGCTCGTCGTCCTGGGCCCCTTGTTCGTTCTCCAGCGGTCGCGGAGCAGCGGGCTCGACGAGCGGGGTTGGCTGGCGGCCGCCTCGGGAACGGTCCGGATCGCCTCCCTGAAGCAGGCGGTGGAGATCCTGCGGGATGCCCGCGGCATTCCCCATGTCTTCGCGCGCGACGAGTCCGAGGCCTGGTTCGGACTGGGCTTCGTCCATGCGGATGATCGATTGGCGCAGATGGTCGGGCTCCGGCTCCGCGCGTATGGCCACACTGCCGAGCGGGCGGGTGAATCGGCGCTCCCCTCGGATCGGCTCGCACGTCTGCTCGAGATCGAGCAGGCCTCGGAGATTGCGGCGGCCGAGCTGCCGCGGGCCACGCGAGCGGTCCTCGAATCCTACTCAGCGGGTGTGAATGCGCGGCTCGCGCGCGTCCGTGAGAAGCGCGTGCCGCCGCCCGCGCAGCTCGGTGTGCCGATCGAAGCCGTCGAGGATTGGCGTCCCGCGGATTCGCTGGCCGTGGTGAAGCTGCTGTCGTGGTGCATCGGGGGCACGCTGGAGACGACGCTGGTCCTCGACGAGCTGATCCAGCGCCTCGACAGTGTTCCTGCCCGGCCCTTCTTCCCCGGGCGCGCATCGATCGATTTCGGGGAGGCCCCCTCGCTTCCGATGCTGCGCTCGTTCGAATCCGCCCGGCGAGAGGACCGCCGCGACTCGCCAGCGCTCGCGATGGACTCGACCCGCGCGCTCTGTGCGGGCATCGGAAATCCGACGGGCGGAGCCTGGCTCGTCGGGGGCGGCGCCAGCGTGAGCGGGGCACCGCTCCTCGTCGCCGACTGGCAGACGGCCCCGAGCGTCCCGGCGCTCTTCTACGAGGCCGAGATCTCGGGCGGTGGGCTCGCCGTCCTCGGTGCGACCCTTCCCGGATCGCCGATCTTCTGGCTCGGGCGGACCGAGCAGCTCGCATTCGCCAGCGTTCCGGCCGGTGCGCCGATCGCGGATCTCTTCATCGAAACGCTGGGCGAGCGGCCGGGCTTCTATCAGAACGGCGCGCTCTGGGCGCCGCTCGAGACGCGCGAGGAGGTCTTTCGATACGTCGACCGGGGCGGATCGCCGCGCGAGGAGCGGAGGACGCTCCGCTCGACGCGCCACGGTCCGCTCATCGAATGGCTGGCGGCCGGGGACGCGGGGCAGGGGCCGTCCGATGCGCTCCGCTCCGGCACCGCGCGGGCGCTGGCCTGGACCGGCGCGAGACCGGGAGACGGCGTTTCCTCGATGCTGGCGCTGCTGCGCGCTGGCGGCGCGGATGGCGTCGCATCCGCGCTCGCGGACCACCACGAGCCCGTGCTCGCCGTCGCCTATGCGGATCGATTCGGGCGGGGCGGTGTCCAGGTGGCGGGCTGGCTGCCACATCGGCCGCTGCCGACCGGACTCGTGCCCGTGCAGGGGCGCCTGCGGAGCTTCGACTGGCGCCACCGCGTCGCGCAGGATGCGCTGCCGGCGCTGCGTCTCGGCGAAGGGGGCCGCTCGTACCTCGCCGTGGCCGATCAGCCCTGGTCGAGCGGCGGCGAGCTCGGGGCGGTCGAATTCCTCTGGCGGCCGGGCGAACGCGCCGCACGCATCGAGCGCGAGCTCGAGCTTCGGCTGCGCCGGGGTTCGGTCGACCTGCGCGGGGCGGCCGAGATGTTCGCCGATCACGGCAGCGACCGTTCGCCGGCCGTGGTGTCGGCGCTGCTCGCCCTCGCGAAGCGCTCCGGCCCGCTCGAGATCGAAGCGGCCGAGATGGCCCGGATCCTCGAGGGCTGGGATGGCGGGACCGCGGCCGCCAGCGCGGGCTCCGCCGCCTACCATCTCGTGCTCGAGCGGATGATCGTCGGTCTGCTGCGCGAGCCCTTCGGACCGGATCTCTTCGAGCGTTATGTGCGGGCACCGCACGTGCGCGCGCAGGATACGGTCGAGCGGATCATCCTGCGCGCGGAGGCGCTTCGGCGACCCGGCGGCTGGACCGACGAGGCCCGGGTCGCGGCGGCGACGCGCCGCAGCCTGCGAGAGGCCTGGGTCGCGCTCAGTCATCGGCTCGGCCCGGCCCGGGATCGATGGGAGTGGGGCGAGCTCCACCGCCTTCGCTTCGAGCCTTTCGGGCCGTTCGGGCCGGAGGCGGATTTCCTGTACAAGGGGCTCCGAAGCGGGGGCAACGGCGCGACCCTGTCGCTCGCGCGCCATCGCCCCGGCGTCTCGCTCGAGGTCGAAGCGGCGAGTCTGTATCGGGTCGCCATGGATCTCTCGGCGCGCGACCGCGTGCTCTCCTGTCTCGCGCCGGGTCAGAGCGAGCACGCCGGGCATCCCCACTTCGGGGACGGGATCGCGCGTTTCCGCGCGGGACGGGTCGCGCTGTTTCCGACGGACCGGCTCGCGATCGAAGAGGAGAGCGTCGCGCGGCTGGTGCTGGAGCCTTCGCCATGAGTCCGCGAACGCGGCAGCCGGGGCCCGTCGGTCACGCCGAGGTGCCGGATTTCCATGTCGCGGTCGCTCGCGCTGTCCGAGCCGGGCTCTCGGAGGGGCCGGTGATCGTCGGCGGAGATCCGGTGAAGCGCGGCCGGGTCGTGGGCTTGACGTCCGATCTGCGTCGGCTGGGCATCGCGGAGGGCATGGGCGTCGACGAAGCGCTGGCGCGCGCTCCTTCGGCGCGTTGGGTGCGCACGGACGTGGCGCATGCGCGGGACGTCTCCGGCCAGCTGCGCGCCGTCGTCCGCCGCGAGATCGGTGCCGTCGAGACGGTGGGGCTTGCGGGATTCTGCTTTCGCGCCCCGCTCGGCGCGG
>CAUJGH010000453.1 GCA_963169575.1 Myxococcota bacterium
CCGGACACCCGTCTCGGCCGCGGCACTCGGGGCGGTTGCGCTGAACGGTGCGTGCGCCCCGCCGCTCGCTGGGTGGGGCTTTGCCGGTCAGCGGGCGGGGCGCTTGCGCGCGGGCTTCTTCTTCGCCTTGGCGTTCTTCGGGCGGGGCGCGGATTTCGCGGGACGGGCCGGGCTTCGTTTCGCGGCGGCGCTCTTCCTGGTCGTGGCCCGAGAGTTCTGCTTCGCGGGGCGCGTCGGACGGGCGGGCTTTGCGGGCGCGGCGAGGGGGAGGTCGAGGGGGAGGTCCTGTTGCCAGATCAGGTTGAGGACGCGCTTCGCGAGGCGCCAGCCGTCGGGGGTCCGGAGGTAGTGGTCGTCGTAGCGGATGCCCATGTCGAGCTTGTACGAGACGCCGCCCCGCTCGTGGATGTGGTTGGCGATGCAGTAGAACTCGCCGGTCGCGCGGTCGCCGTCGAGGCAGGTGACCTGATTGAGTACGCAATGCTGTGTCGCGGAGAACATGTCGATCTTGCGCAGGCCGGCGCCGAGCTCCGCATGGCCCCGCATGAGGTAGCCCTGGCCCGAGAGCTCGCAGTCGGGCGTGAATACGCGGGGGAGCTCGGGCCAGTCGCGGCGGTCGATCATGCGCGCGTATCGATTGGCGAGGTCGCGGATCGCGAGCTCGTCCTCGCGCTGCGAAACGAGGGCATCGGAAGTCATGGGGTTCCTCCTGGCGGCGGAGCATACCAGCCGGATTCCGGCCGGAAGCCGCTCGGCGCGCGTGGGAGGGCGCATACGGCCCGCCCGGGCTCGGTTTGAAATGCCGGGGCGCGCCGGGTACCGTCCGATCTCGGCGCGGCGCGTGCCGAGCGTTGACCGCAGGGTCCCGTTCGAGTTCGGGATCCTGTGAACCCGGTCAGGTCCGGAAGGAAGCAGCCGCAGCAGGGACTTGGCTGCGATCGGCAAGCCCTGCGGTCAACCCTCGGTGCGTCCCTCGTCTTTCGTCCCTCGTCCGCCTCTCGCTTCTCGTCCGCGGCGCGCTCGCCCCGGCGCAACGTTCGCAGGATCGCTCGTTCGAACCAGGCCCACGGGTACCCCCACCATGAGCTACCAGGTCATCGCGCGGAAATGGCGGCCGCAGACCTTCGAGGAGGTCTCGGGCCAGGCCCATGTCACGCGCGCCCTGCGCAACGCGATCCAGAGCGGCCGCATCCCCCACGCGATCCTGTTCACCGGCCCGCGCGGCGTCGGCAAGACGACGCTCGCCCGGCTGGTCGCGCGCGGACTCAACTGCGAAAAGGGCCCGACGGATACGCCCTGCGGCGTCTGCCCGTCCTGCGTCGAAATCGCCGAGAGCCGCTCGACCGACGTCCAGGAGATCGATGCGGCGAGCCGGACCGGCGTCGACGACATGCGCGAGATCATCGAGTCGATCCGCTATGCCGCCGCCCCCGGCCGCCACCGCATCTTCATCATCGACGAAGTCCACATGCTCTCGACGGCGGCGTTCAACGCGCTGCTGAAGACCCTCGAAGAGCCCCCGCCGCGCAGCCTCTTCATCTTCGCGACGACGAATCCGGAGAAGATCCCGTTCACCGTCCTCTCGCGCTGCCAGCGCCACGACCTGCGCCGGATCGCGCTCTCGACCGTGACCGAGCGCCTCGCCGAGATCTGCCGCTCCGAAGGCATCACGATCTCGGCTCCCGCGCTCGCGGCGATCGCGCGCGAGGGCGAGGGCTCCATGCGCGATGCGCAGACGCTGCTCGACCAGATCGTGGCCTATGGCGGGCAGCGGATCGAAGACGAGGTCGTCGCCGAGATTCTCGACCTCGTCGATCGCAACGTCCTGAAGTCGATCGTCGAGGCCTGCATCGCGGGCGATCCGCGCCTCGCTCTCGAGCAGCTCGCGGCGGCGACCGGCGGCGGCTCCGAAGCGGGTCGCATCGCGGAGTCCCTGCTCGAGCTGCTGCGGGATCTCACCGTGCTCCAGATCGCGCCCGACGCCGAGGGCCTCTTCGAGGGCACCGACGAAGAGCGCGAGGCGCTCCGGGCGCTGGGCGCGCGCTGCGAGCCGGCCCGACTGCGGCGCATGTTCCGCGCGCTCGTACGGGAGATCGAAGATCTCGCCTTCGCGCCGAAGCCCTCTGCGGTGCTGGAGATGGCCGTGATCCGGCTCGCGACGATGCCGGCCGGAGACGACGTCGAGAAGTTGCTCGCGCGGCTCGACCAGCTCGAGCGCAGGCTCGCCGGCGCGGACTCGGCGGGCGGCGCGCTCGCTGCGAAGGCGCCCGGTCGTCCAGGGGGCGCGGCGAGCAGCGCGCCGCCGGCCGCCCTGCGCGAGCTGCCGCGCGGCGGGCGCGGGCTGCCGCCGCGCGAGGATTCCCGGGCGAAGACAGAAGCGCGGCCGGCGGCGGGACCGGCCCGCGCCCTGCGTGGACCGGGCGAGCGAAGCGCCCGCGAAGAGCCGGAAGAGCCGGACGATTTCGATGGTCCTCCAGCGCCGACGACCGCCGGATCCGGATTCGGATCGACGCCCG